>JBAWZF010000064.1 GCA_037143175.1 bacterium | reverse complement strand
CGCAGGCGATGCTGACAGGCCCGTTGTGCTGTCCCGGCCAGTGGTTCAGGCCGGTGCTGGTGCCCAGCGCCATCAGGTATTCCGCCTGCAACCCCTGTGACTCCAGCAGTTTCCAGGTGTACTCACCCGCAGGCAACGGTTTGCCGTCACGATCGAGGCCATCCCAGGACACCGCGTGCCGGCCTTTCTCCTGCGGGTCGGCATTGAACAGGGTGCGGACCTGGCGCCCGCCTGCATCGTACACCGCCAGCGAGACCCGGCCGGGTTCCTGTAGCTTGAAATCAATTGTGGCCGCCGCCGGCTGATCAACAAGCGTTTGACACCCCCCCAACATCAACGCCGCACAACCGATTCCCACCACAGCCGCAGCCGCGGCCAATACAATTCTTTTTCCAGGCATATTTTCGAACCTTTCTTCTGTTCATTCGGTGGACGACTACGGCGACGAGATTGGTGGACGAGTAGAATACTCGTAATCCGCTCTCGTCGCCGTTCTCGTTAACCGATTCATCTTTCCTGTTTCGCCCCATCCGGTCGACGATAGCGGCGACGAGATTGGTGGACGATTTCCGTGCTCACTACTCGTATTCCGCTCTCGCGTGCCAGGCCGTAGCGCATGCGCGAGACGAACTGGGCACAGACAAACTGTCGCCTTTGGCCATTCCCTCTCCCCTTGAGGGAGAGGGCTAGGGTGAGGGGTTTCCGGTCCCTTGCTCGCTCATCAATAGCCTGTCAGCCTGCCCGTTGCGTCCAGGAATTTCTCCTCCAGACTCCTGACACCCCTCACCCCCACCCTCTCCCTCAAGGGGAGAGGGAGAAGAGGGCGCGCCATTCTTGTTTATCCCTTTTCGCTTTCTCAAGAGCCCCAAAAAAAGTCACGAACCCCATCACAGACCTTGTCGTCATCAATCCCGACAAAGCCCGCAATGAAGTTCGCGACTAAGAGAACCCCTCTTATCCCCTTCGTCAAATCCTAACCCGGCATAGCCGGAACCAAATCATAATCGTAATCGTAATCATAATCGTAATCCATTTTCTTCAGGCCCATGCAAGCAGGCCGGAGAAGATTACGATTACGATTAAGATTACGATTACGAATAAGACACATCCCTACCGGATCTTAAATACGCTCCCCAATGGCATCAACGCATCGTTGATCTGGATCTCCTCCGCCCGCGACAACCCGGACGGGATGCCGGTGGTGATCCGGATGTTGTCGAGCGCCAGGCTTCCATCCAGACTATCGCCCTCGAAACTGTTATAATTGGAAATCGCCCCGCCGGCGGGGAACGGTACCTGCTGAAGAACCAAGTTGCCGCCGATATACACGGCCGCAAGATGACTGTCATAGTTCAGGAATACCGAGACGCGGGTGTAGGAATCAGTGGCCATCGCGGTTACGGGTCCGTTGCCATCCAGGTAGTTACTGCAAACCGTCCAACTCCCTGCATTCCAGACATTCAGAAATCCGTTTGTCCCGACATACGCCATAAACGTATAGGAATTCGTATCAAGGCCCGTTGGGGCAAGGCCCCATGTCGGACGAATCTCATAATCCGTCCAAACCTTCTTCTGGCTAGCGCTGTTAATGCGATTGGAGACCACGGCGCCATCGGGGAGAACCACGCCTCTTGAGCCGCCCACACCCTGGTTGGTCTTGACCAGCACCGCCGCGCTCGATGCGCCCCACCCCCGGAATCCCAGATTGGCCACCGGGCTGTTGTGCGCATAGAGTTCGAAGTCATCCACGAAATCCAATCCCGCCGTCGCCTGCGTGCCCCAGGTGTTGGTAATGCTGAAGGTTCCGCTCATGTCAACCCCCGCCGAGGTCACGAGAAGCCGCCCGCCTGAGAAGTCAAGGTGGCCGCTCCCGCTGTTCGGCACACTGAGGACCGTCGCCACGGTCACGGTACTGGCGCCCGTGACCAGTACGGAACCCAGGACCGTGGCTGAACCAACAGTGACGGATCCGCCGAAGGTCACAGTGGCACCCGCACTCACCGTGAGATTACTGCACTGAAGTGGTTGACTGAACACCACCTGCGAATTTGCGCCAATGGTGATATTGCTCCAGACCGTCGCGTTCTGGAATGCCACGACCGCACCCGCCGCGATGGTCAGGCTCCCGCTGTTGGTGAAACTTTGCCCGCCAAACGTCACATTGCTGTAAACCGTCACATTCTCCGCATACTGCCCGGAATAGACATAGAGTGAATCCCGTGCCCGCCAGGCGTTCAGGGCCGCCTGGATGGTGTTATAACGGGGATAGCCGGAACCACTGCCCACATACTGGGTACGCGCCACATAGCCGTAACTTTCAAGTTCGGCCGCATCGATTCCGTCCACGCCATTGCTGTTAGTGAAGTGCCGCCCCGTGTCATACATTGCCTGGATCCGGACATCATCCAGCCAGGCATTGCCATCCGCCCCTTCATACTCGAAGGTGCCGTAATTCGCAAAACTCCCCAAAAAGGGAAGATCCTGGACCACCACCTGGTCGTTGACCAGGATCGCGGCATTCTGGGCGGTATAATTCTGATAAACGGAAATGGCCGCGAAAGCATTGGTGGTGACCTTCGCCACCGGCTGGCCCCAGACGTCATTGCTACAGGTCAGCCAGCCCCCGTTGGTCCATACCACGAGATACCCGTCCGCCCCGAAGTATTGCACGATGGAGGAGCCATTGGTGGCGCTCAAATCCGGCGCCACCCCGAGAAACGGCGTGATCCTGAGATCCGTCCACACCACTCCCGCATTCGTCACCGCGACGGCATTCGTCAAGGCGGATTGCGCGGGCACCAGGACGGAGTTGGCGGGCGATACAGATTTCGTATTCACCACCATGACGCCCGCATCGGATGCCTGCCACTGCTGTACCGCCGTCACAAACTTGGCGCCATTGGTAAATGGATCCGCATCGAAATGATGATCTATGTAGGCAGCCTGCGCGGATACACCCACCAGCATCCACACGCCCGCCACCCACCACCGGCCTAAATGTGTTTTCATGTTTACCCCCTCATACTGCCTGCCACCCGTTATTGACCGCATCGAGATCTGGTCCAGGCAGGCTCACTTAATCAGAAGCAGAGAGCCCCGCGCCGGGAGAATCTCCACCGTGGACAAAGTCGAGGACGACCAGCCACCGCTGCTGGTGACATCCAAGGCCAAGAGATACGATCCGACCGACAAGGGCGTGCCGAGCGCAATCGAGCCGGAGGTCGAACTGTCTCCCACCTGGCTTGTCCCGCTGGCCAGCGTTGCCGAAGTACAGGTGCGACCGTACACACGCATTTCACCCAAGCCACAGGGATACGCGTTCATACGGCGGAGCGCGACAAACTGGACATAGCGACCGAGCGCAGGCTGGGCCAAGACGTTGGTGAGAGACTGGCCAACCGCGACAAAGTTTGTCCGCCACACTTCAGTGTCCTTTCCCGACGCAAACGTGGAGTCATTACTGACGCGCACCGCGAAGTTTGAAGTCGTGCGATCAGCTTGAGCACTGTTTACCAAGTCTATCCTATCCACAAGCATCTCCGAGCCAAGGTCAATGGTTGCGTTGCCGTCAGTCTGGTCGGGCGCGAGATAATTCTCGTTCACACCACTGAACCGCAAGAACAGATAGCTAGATACATTGCCATCCACCAAGTTCGCGCCCGGATACCCTGGATAAAACGGTGTGCTGGTTACTGTCTTCCCGGACGATTGCAGGACAGAAGCACTGTTCGTCGTAATCTGGCGCAGCGTCCAGGATGCGGGAGCGGTGTCCGACAAATACGCCGTCCGGGTATAGGCCTTTGCCTTGACAACACCGGGAATACGATTCGTCGTCTCCAGGGCGCCTGTGCCGCGATCCGGCACCCCGTTCACCAGAACTTCCGCCAGGCCAGGTCCTGCACCAACGTGATTCACACAGGTAAATCGAAGATAGCGGACCACCAGGTTGGAGTTCGCGGAGTCGCCAAAGGCTGGCAAGGAAATATCCAACCAGCCGCTTGCCTTAGGTTGCAGCACGCCCGAGGCGAAGGTTGATTCCTCGCCGGCAAAGGCACCGGTTGTGGAAACCTTGAACGTGAAATTGCTTGTGGCGCGCAGGTTACCCCCGCCCCCGTTGTCCGAATTCAACACATTGACATCACTCAGGCGAAAAGCGCGCCCGAGATCAATCGTCACCCAACCGTTATCACCTGGGAACCATTCTCCTGTGAAACCGAAGGCACTGAGTCCATCAACAACCTGTGCGCCGGTGTTGAATAGGGTTCCTTGCGTCGTCGTCGCCGCCCCTCCGGCAATCGTGTCGCCCGGCTGAAGCAGGGCAGCTCGCAGCATGCCTGCCCACCCGCAGATCACCAATACCAACATCACCGCAACCCTGTATTGTGCCTTCATGATCGATCCTCCCCTTGTGCTTAGTTTTTGACAAATTACCATTATTCTTGTATGCGATCCATGAAGCCGATACAGTTTTGCATGAATTATTTACAGCATGGCCGGGTGCCGCCGGAACTGACGGAAGCGAGGTGGCGATGAGTTTTCCCTTGAATATAAGGGTTTCGCTGATCGAAGGCGCCAGCATCGCCTACGACCGGAGATGGAACTATCGCCATATGAACAGCCCATTCGCCAGGCTCTACCACGTCTCCAGCGGACGGGGCGTCGTCGAGCACCACGGCCGGACCTTCAGCCTCGTGCCGGGGCCGCTCTACCTGATCCCATCCCGCACCGAGTCGCACTACGCCTGCCCCAACCGCATGCACCTCGACTGGGTTCATGTGACAGTGCTGGTCAACGGCGCCCTGGACCTCTTCGCGCTGTTCGAACCGGCCTACGTGGTCGCGCCGGGCCGCGGCGAGGCCTTCGGGGGGCTGTTCCGCCAGATGCTGGAGGCGGCCGCGCACCCGGGAATCGGGAGCCGCATGAAGGCCGAGGGCATCGCCACGCACCTCCTCGCCCGCTTCCTGGAGGCCGTTCCGGTAACGGACCAGGAGGCGCGCCTGGCCCCCATGCGGCGCTTCGAGCCCGTGGTCGCGTTCATGCGCGAGAACCTGGCGCGACCGCTGACCCTGTCCGACCTGGCGGGCCAGGCCCGCCTGCATCCGACCTATTTCTCGAACCAGTTCGCGCGCGTCATGGGCCTGCCGCCCATCGAGATGCTCGTCCGGCTGCGGGTGGAAAAGGCCGAGGAACTGCTCTGGTTCACGGATCTGCAGGTCAAACAGGTTGCCGCGGCCACGGGCTTCCGCGATGAATTCTACTTCTCGCGCCAGTTCCGAAAGGTGGCCGGCTATTCACCGCAGCAGTACCGGCGGAACCGCATGACGGTCCCGCCGGAATTCGTCCGCTAAGGGGCGAGGAACTGGGGTCATACAAGAAGGTTCCTCCGGAAATAGCGTGGGATTTCCGATTGAAGAATAGGTACTCAATGACAGTCGGGAGGGAAGGACTAAGTCGTTCGGGTAAGGGTATCCGAGTAAGGGTGGCGACGAAGTGTACGGTTAAGACCGGTACGAGGAAGAGTGGACTCACACTTAAACGCACTCTTCGTCGAACTCTTAACCGCAACACTTACTCGGATACCCTTAAACGGCCGACTTCATCGAGTCAACAGAGGGCCGATGTTGATAGAGACCAATGAAAAAACACACAGGAAATCCGGAAGAACCTACAAGAGTGGCGCTTACTTAAGAGCCACCCACCTGCAAACCCACCCCTGGCCCCTGCTCAGGAGGGGATCAAGATAAGAGCTTGCGCCCGAGACCACGTCTGGCAACACGCCGCCGCGCCGTCATTCGCCTACCGCCGTTTGTTCGACGCACGACTGGCCCTTGTGCTCAGGCATCACGGGGTCTCCGACTTCGCGACCCGCAATGGCACCGATTTCCAGGACTTCGGGTTTGACCGGGTCTGGGATCCTCTGGCGTAGTCCCCACACAAGGAACTCACCTCGTCAGCCGTAGTCGTCGCCGTCGTCATCAAACAATCAACGCAACCCATAAATGCACTAATCACGGAAAAACGCAACTTGCACTTGCGTAATGCATGCCGCATGCGACTGGCCAGTCGCAACAGTAAAGGGATGTCGTCGTCACCCGATTATTAATCCGGCCACTTAACAGTAGCGGGAATCAAGATTGACCACCCGCCTGGAGTACCAGGCTAGAGAGCACGGAGACACGGAGAGAAGAAAGAAATCCAGGGACGGGAAATATGTTGTTTACACGCATCATTACTCTCCCTTGATCCATTAAGAATTAATTTAGGCGACGGCCTTCCTTATTAACACGGTAAATTCATACCGTTAGGATTCCTGAAATGATGAATTCTTACTTGCAGTACATCAAATCACTCATCCCAACACAATACCGGATGACGGCAGGATTGAATCGCCTGCCGGAATCATCCGAAATATCGTCCACCTCTCCTTACGGCGTCACTGGAAAACCGAAAACATCGACTCGCAACTGACGGGCGGTGAACAAATCCCCCCAGTCCCCACCTTTCATCGGTTTGGCTCCGGCTTCCCGCTTTGCACTGAACTGGGCCCGGTGCCGCCCAAATGCGTCTTCCACAAACACTTTACTTCCGATGATTGCCCCATCCGTGAAATACCGCACCCGACGCCGCAAAGAAATCCAGGGACGGGAAATATGTTGTTTACACGCATCATTACTCTCCCTTGATCCATTAAGAATTAATTTAGGCGACGGCCTTCCTTATTAACACGGTAAATTCATACCGTTAGGATTCCTGAAATGATGAATTCTTACTTGCAGTACATCAAATCACTCATCCCAACACAATACCGGATGACGGCAGGATTGAATCGCCTGCCGGAATCATCCGAAATATCGTCCACCTCTCCTTACGGCGTCACTGGAAAACCGAAAACATCGACTCGCAACTGACGGGCGGTGAACAAATCCCCCCAGTCCCCACCTTTCATCGGTTTGGCTCCGGCTTCCCGCTTTGCACTGAACTGGGCCCGGTGCCGCCCAAATGCGTCTTCCACAAACACTTTACTTCCGATGATTGCCCCATCCGTGAAATACCGCACCCGACGCCGCAGGATTTCATTCAATGGCAGCCTGCCCTTCTGCGCGATCACGGCATCTACCGCCTCCGCGCTGAATCCCTTTTTCACCGGCTGACCATTCGCTCGAATCCCTTGCGCTTCACCGGAAACATATAGCAATTGCCGATACCGGGCCGCTGCCGACGCCCAATCCTCCGGCACCTCCCCATCCCTCATCACCCCCATCAGCCCTTCACGCGAATGCTTCGAGCCACCTATCGCCTCACCATACCCGCAATACCGGTAATCCTTCGGATCCTTCACCAACCCCGCTCTCACCGCATTCAAATCAATGTATGCCGCCATCCGCGTCAACGTCCCGGGCGTCCCTTCCACCAGGATGCTTTTAAACCGCTCCTCCCACAACGTCCCCTTCCGGTGATGCCGACGATTATAGGAAAAACTAATGCGCTGCTTAAGCGTCTTGACGAATTCGCCCAGATTGTACATCCGGTACGTGTATTCCCGCTTGCGGCTATCCGCCGCCTCATCCTGCCCGCCAGCTCTCAAGAAGGCTAGCTGCGAGGCCAGATTCTCTACCATCGTCTTGTCATAGAGAAATGACAACCTTCGCCCCAGTTCATCATCACTAACCTCCTCTCGCTCAGGAACATAAATCAAAATATGCCAATGATTAGAAAGGCAGGCATACGTCATGATCCGGATCCCCGCAAATTCCGCTACTGCCCGCAGCGTCTTCCTGAAACGTTCCTTCTCGCCATCATCAAACACCATCCGCCGATCCACTACCCGCGACATGATGTGATAATACGCCGCCCCAGATTCCACTATCCGTGCTGTTCTCATATGGGTTCCCTCTCAAAAGACAACCTTGTGGCCATCCTCTATTACCCATAACGGATCTAGTAACTATTATATTGTAAACTATTTTAACTATCTTCCTGTCCCCGTTTATTCCATTTTAACTATCTTCCTGTCCCCGTTTATTCCTCCAGGCCCCCGGGCTCATGCCGAAGGTACGCCGAAAATGCCGGTTGAAACTCGACAGCGTCTCGAATCCGACCGATTGGGAGACGTCAAGGATGGTCCGGCCACTTCCCGACAACATCGTCGAAGCCATCTGTAGCCGCAGGTTCGTGAGGTACTGAAGGGGCGATTGTCCGGTGGCCTTGCGGAACAGGCGCCGGAAGTTCGTCGCGCTCGAGTGGCAGAGCGCCGCCAGGGAGGGAATCGGCAGCGGCTCCGCATAATGCTGCGCCAGATGTTCCAGGGCCGCCCCCACGCGCCGGATTTCACCACGCTCCCCGCCGTCTGCCACCCTTCCCGCCGCTGGCAGGCGATGCAACAGGACCATCAGATGCCAGGCCAGCGCCCGAATCGCCGAACGGTAGCCGGATCTCCGGCCTGCGGCCTCATCAGCCATGCACCGGGCCACCTCTACAATCTCCGGCTGCGTGCGGGCGTTCATCAAATTCACAAACGAAGGCCCGCAGAATGAACCGATCCGCAGCATGTCGCTCTCTCCATGGGGGAGCACGCCCACCAACTTCACCGGATCCATCATCATCCACGTCCAGCGGCTGACGGTCCCCGGCGCACTCTGCGCCAGGTGCAACTCGGTATCGTTGATGACACAGACGTCGCCCCTGGAAAAAGGGAACACCTTGTCCTCGATCATGAACACGCCGCTCCCGTCAAAACAGTACCCCACCTCCAGGCAGTCGTGCCTGTGCAGCAGCGTGATGGGGTCATCCTTCTGTAGCGACACCGCTCCCCCCGAGAAAGGGAACTCTGCAGGCAGCGACACAGGGGCAAATGCGACCCGCATGGGCTTCGATGGTTGTTTATGCACAGTTGTTGGTCTTTTCGGCATAGATATATGCATTAACGACATGATATGGATTGGCCCCATTAATTGCAAACGCGTTTGTTACGCGCTCTGGGCGCAAGGAGTTCCATAGTGCCTTACGCGTTGAATCAATCGATTTTTGGTAAGGATTTGTTCGTAATCGTAATCGTAATCATAATCGTAATCTCCTCTTGCCTGCTTGGCATTGGGCTGCAGAAAAAGGATTAAGATTAAGATTACGATTACGATTAAGATTAAGATTAGGATGCGGGCTGAGAAAGGTGAACCTATGCGGCATATCTGGTTATGGTGGAAGAAGGACGATGTTAAAACGGAACAACGGCAGTTGGCTGAGGAGGGCCGCGAGACGAGCGGCGTTGACGCGGAGTTCGAACGTCTTCTCAGGGCCGACGTCCCGGAGGACGCCACGTTCCAGGAAGCCGTAAATGTCTTACTGGATCAGACCATTCATCTCCCCACCAAGTCTGGCTATCCCTATAGCGAACCATCCGATCTGGAGGGAATACGGGCCCAGCGGCCGGCTGGCCCGCGCACGCTGTCTCTCAGCCTGAGCGAAGCAACGAGCCTGTCGCGTATTTCAGGTGCATGGCTGGGGCGTTGCGCCGGGTGCCTGCTGGGTAAGCCAATTGAAGGAATCCGCCGCCCGGCGTTGCGGGCACTTCTGGACCGGTCCGGACTCCGGGAAATCACGGACTACATCTGGCGCCTGCCGGGGTTGTCCGACGACGACTACCGCGAAGTCGGGCTGGGCGACAAGTTGCAGGTGAAGTATGGATGGCGAAGCACAGCCTTCATGCCGGAGGACGACGACACCAATTACACCGTCGCAGGCCTGGCGCTGGTCAAGGCCAAGGGCATCGATTTTTCGCCGGCGGATATGGCAGACTTCTGGATGTCGAACATTCCCATTCTGCACACCTGCACGGCGGAGCGCGTCGCCTACCGGAATTTTGTGCAGGACATCGAGCCCCCGCGGTCGGCCAGCGTCCGGAATCCCTACCGCGAATGGATCGGCGCCCAGATCCGCGCCGATTTCTTCGGCTATGTGGCGATCGGCCGCCCCGAACTGGCCGCCGAACTGGCATGGCGGGATGCGTCCATTTCACACACGAAGAACGGCATCTACGGCGAAATGTGGGTGGCCGCCATGCTGGCAGCGGCCGCGTGCGAAACCGATGTGCGAAAGGTGATCGAAATCGGACTCAGCGAAATTCCGGCGAAGTGCCGGCTCGCCGCCGCCATTCACGACGTGCTGAATTGGCATGCGGGGAATATCCCTTATGCCGAAGCGGTGGAGCATATTCACCGGCGCTGGGACGAAACCCGGGCGCACGACTGGTGCCACACCATCTCGAACGCACAGATTGTTGCGTTGGGGCTGCTCTATGGCGGAGGGGATTACGAGAAGGCCATCACGCGGGCCGTACTGCCCTGTTTTGACACCGACTGCAACGGCGCGACGGTCGGCTCGATCATGGGCATGATGTTGGGCGATAAGGCACTGCCGCCAAAATGGACCGATCCCATGAACGATACGATTCATACAGGCCTGGACGGGTACTCTGTATGCAAGATATCCCAACTGGGCAAAGAAATGTTCGAGCTCCACAATAAGTTGAAAACATAACAACTTACCAGGTAACTCCCAAATCCTCGCCTAACAGCAAGAATCACGATTTACGAACGCTACTTTATCGATTCTCAATCCCTTCCCCGGACCTATCTCTATTACATCGCTACGGACGATCCAAATCTACTCCGACGAAGTTAGCGATTAAGTTAGCGACGAAGGATTTGAGTGCCTATTCATTCAGGGCGATGGCAAACGAAATGGCGGCTCGGATTTCACGCATACGAGTAGTTGAAAGCGATGCAATGAGTGACCCTATCCTCACTTTGGCAATTGTTTGCATGTGATCGCAATTGACGGCGCATGCTTTTGGCAGCCCATCCGTCTTATCCAACAGCACTGCGCTTGCAGAACCGACGCAGGAGGTTTTGCAAGTGCCTCTAATTTCTCAATTTTAGGTAAATAATGATGAAATCGACTCAATAGTTACATCGCAATAATTAATTTCTTGCCACAAATGCACGCCGAACATAGAATGTGTTCAATAATTTTGAATATTTGAAAGGTAATACGATGAAAACAAAGACAAGTTATCTAAAAAACACTAAAAAGACAGCTAACGGCGATAGTTCCGCTACACTGGCGACCATTGATGGTGGGCAGGCGCTGATTAAATGTCTTGAAAATAATGGTGTGGAATTCATTTGGGGATACCCTGGGGGATCGGCCATTCCTATCTTTGACGCACTCATCACCACCAGAACCAAAATTAAAATGATTCTGGTCCGCCACGAACAAGGGGCCACCCACATGGCTGATGGCTATGCCCGCGCTACAGGAAAGCCTGGCGTGGTGTTAGTCACCAGCGGGCCGGGGGCAACCAATACTATCACCGGCATCATGACAGCGCACATGGACTCGGTGCCAATGATCGTCATCACCGGACAGACGATTTCGCCCATGATCGGGAAAGACGCGTTCCAGGAAGCGGATGTATTCGGCCTCACCATGCCGGTGGTCAAACACTCTTATCTGGTGAAATCCGCCAATGACATCCCTCGCATCATGAAGGAGGCTTTTCATATTGCCACGACCGGCCGACCTGGTCCGGTGATCATTGATGTGCCGAAGGACATCAGTTCAGCCCCCTGTACGGCCCCACTGGATTGCGAAATGGATCTACCGGGATATGCAGCCCCCCCTGCCATCAACCTGCAACAGGTGCAGGAGATAGCGGCCGCACTAAGCCGATCCACGCGCCCCCTGATTCTATGCGGACATGGCGTATTAATCTCTTCTGCGGCGCCTGCCCTGAAAGCCCTGGCGGAGAAACTCGGGGCTCCGGTGACAAGCACGTTACTCGGGAAAGGCGGCTTTCCTGAAGATCACCCCTTATCGCTTGGCATGCTGGGAATGCATGGCACAGCCTATGCCAACAAGGCACTGGAGGAATGCGATCTGATCATGTCGATCGGGTCACGATACGATGATCGTATTACCGGCAAGGCTTCGACGTTCTGCCAGAACGCAATCCGCATCCACCTCGACATTGATTGGGCGGAGATTAACAAGATGATTCAGGTTCACCATTACTGCGTGGGGGATGCCCGCGCAGTGATGGAGGAGTTGATCAAGCATGTGATTCCCCTTGATACCAAGGCCTGGCTGAGCCATTTGGACGGGTACAAGAAGCACTACCCGCTGAAATACAAAATGCAAGGCGGCCTGAAGATGCAGCAAGTGATGGACGAACTGAATAAAATGCTCCCCCGGGATGCGATCGTCACCACCGATGTGGGACAACACCAGATGTGGGCGGCCCAGTTCATTAAAACTGTCCAGCCTGACACGTGGGTGAGTTCCGGTGGGGCCGGCACCATGGGTTTCGGTTTCCCGGCGGCCATTGGCGCCCAGTTCGGTAAACCGCAGTCGCAGGTCTGGGCACTCGTGGGTGATGGCGGCTTTCAGATGACACTATGCGAATTGGCCACCGCCTGCATCCATAAGCTGCCCATCAAGATTCTGGTTCTGAACAATCACTATCTGGGAATGGTGCGTCAATGGCAGGAACTGTTTTATGAGTCCCGCGAAAGCGGTGTCAACCTTGAGGGCAACCCCGACTTTGCCAAGCTTGCAGACGCCTATCCGGGTGCCAAGGGGTTAACCCTGAAGCGACCGGCGGACATTCGCAAGATTCTGAAACGGGCAATGGATCATCATGATGGCCCCTGCCTGATTAACGTCGAGTGCGTTAAGAGCGAGAACGTATATCCGATGGTGCCCGCCGGGCGCCCGGTGGAGGACATGATCCTGGAAGCTCCGAAAGCCAAACTCGAGAAGCCCACGGGCTCGACCTGATTCCAAACTTATTCATCTGGAGATATAATCATGACAACAGTAACGAGTCCCAAACTAAGTTCTCTTAACAAGCCCCCTACAATCCACACCCTGAGCGTGTATGTTGCCAACAATCCCGGCGTTCTGGCGCGGATTGCACAATGTTTTTCCCGGCGTGGATTTAACATTGAATCGCTGGTCGTCTCCCCCGCCATGGACGGGAAGTTCTCCCGTATGACCATCGGGGCCAGTGGCAATCCGGACGGGCTGGAGCAGATCATCAAACAAGTCAGCAAACTGATTGACGTGCTGCGCTGTGTTGACCACACCGGTGATAATGCAGTCATCAAGGAACTGGCGATGATCAAGGTCTCCATCACCCCGTCCGAGCGAGCCGAAGTGCTTCAGATCGGCGACCACTTCGGTGGCAAAAATCTGGATATGAGCGAAACTTCCATGATCCTGATGTTCACAGGTAAAACGGAAAAGATTGATAACGCCATCCGGATGCTTACAAAGTTCAAGATCATCGAAATGGTTCGCACGGGTAAAATCGTGATGAGCAGGGGTGAGGGGGAGAGCTAAGGAATATTGAGGACCCAACTACTTCCCATCGCCAGCACAAATTGGACAGCGCGGATTGCGCGCCAAGGCCACTTCGCGAAAACGCATCGTGAGAGCATTGAAAACTAATAGCCGATTTGTAAGCAGCTCTCCGATTTTTAAAAGATATTTGATGGCCTCCATGGCCTGAATGGCGCCTATAACGCCGGGAACCGGCCCCATGGGCCCGGAGGGAACCCCGACTGGGGGCGGAGCATCCCCAAAGACACAGCGGTAGCAGGCCGTATGCCCGGGCAAAACGGTCATCACCTGACCCTGGAATGCCAGAATCCCCGCATGAATATAGGGCTTATGATATTGATGACAGGCGGCTGCTATGACAAACTTCGAGTCAAAGTTGTCCGTGGCATCCAAAACAATCTGATAGTCCTTAAGTAACTCCGACGCGTTGTCAGATTGAAAACGGATAAGATGCGGAACCACGGCAACATCCGGGTTTAACGCCAGCAATTTCCGGGTGGCAGATTCAACTTTAGGAACATTTAAATCCGGCGTCGAATGAAGGATCTGGCGCTGGAGATTGCTCAAGTCGACCACATCGGGATCAGCCAGCCCGATTGTCCCCACACCCGCGGCAGCAAGATATAATGCCGCCGGCGACCCTAACCCGCCCGCCCCGATCACCAAC
>JBAWZF010000063.1 GCA_037143175.1 bacterium | reverse complement strand
CCACCCGTTCAATACGTTGCTCCTGGAGAAATCGAAGCAATTTCACTTGAATGGCACTGGGCAATTCACCTATCTCATCCAAGAATAGTGTCCCGCCGGCAGCCATTTCGATACGCCCCTTCCGCTGGATATGGGCTCCCGTGAATGATCCTTTTTCGTGCCCGAATAGCTCACTCTCCAGCAATGTTTCAGGAATTGCGCTGCAATTAATGGCAATAAATGGGCCCTCTCCCCGTGAACTCCGCCGGTGCACGGCCATGGCAGCCATTTCTTTCCCGGTGCCACTCTCCCCAAGTAATAGTACCGGCGCATCCGTTGTGGCCACTTTACGAATGGCCGTAAACACTTGCTGCATTTGAACACTTGTGCCCAACATCCCTTCAAAGCCTTCGTCCCCTACCTGATCCCGAAGGGCCATCGATTCGCGCTCGAGATGGGCCAGATAGAAAGCACGCTTCAAGATGATCTTTAACTCGTCGGTTTCTATCGGCTTACTCAAGAAATCGTAGGCCCTTTCGCCAATAGCTTTGACAGCATTATCCCGCTCGCCTTGCCCCGTAATGACAATCACTTTTACCAAAGGATCCTGCGCGAGCATTTCACCGAGCACCAGAAACCCTTCCACCGTATCACCCGGATATGGCGGAAGCCCCAGATCAAGCAGTACAACAGGCGGATGCACTTCCTCCATCAGGGCCATGGCAGCGGAACGATCGCCAGCTAATGAGACTTCATAGTCCTCGACCAAAGCCCACTTCATCTGCGTCCGAATATCTTCCTGATCATCCACTATCAGCAGTTTCGGTTTCATGGCTTTTCTCCCGGCACCGGAAGAAACACACGAAATGTGGTTCCGATACCTATTTGACTTTCAACCTCGATTTTTCCGTGATGCGCATCGACAATCATTTTGCAGTGAAACAGCCCTATCCCTAAACCTTCCTGTTTCGTTGTCTGAAAGGGACGGAACAGGGACTGCTCCATAAATTCCGGAGTCATCCCACATCCGTTGTCAGATACGGACAATACAACCCCTCGCCCAACCCTTTCCGTTTGGATGCTGATCTTGCCCTCGGTCCCTAACGCATCACGTGCATTTAGGACAAGATTAGTAATCACTTTTTGCATCTGTTCAGCATCGACCATTGTCAGGGGAATCAAATTCAGTTCCGTGGCCACCATGTCCGGTCCGCACCCGACCAATCCCGCCAGCGTACTCTGGACTACGATATTGAGGTCGGCAAGTACAGGCTTAACATCCAGTTTCTGCCTGAGACAACTCAGCCGCAGGATCAGTGCATTGATTTTATCTACACTCTTCGATATCGCTCGCAACGCATCCTGCCTGAATTCCGGATCATCGAAATGTTTTGGCAGATTTTGAAGCATGAGCGACAACGTGGAGGCCGTATTCTTCAAATCATGCACAAAAAAGGCAGACATGGACTGAAATGCCTTCAGTTTCTGGGCTTCCCCGAGTCGGCTGGACAACTTAATACTCAACAAAATCGCTACGATCTGATTCCCGATAGTTCGAATCAAATCAAACTCCTCGATCGTGAAGGGAAGTCCACTGACCCGGTCTCCCATTATCAGAACTCCAAGGACTTCATCCCTCGTCGCCAGAGTCAGAAAATAATAGTCGCCCCCTTTCTCAAATTTCTTTCGGGACAATTGCTGAAGTACCACGCCAAGTTCCCCAGTCACCTCAAGAACGGCTGTCGGATAGACATTCTCACGAAGTACCCGCACCGCACTGGTGCCTAACTTCCCCTCTCCAATTAAAGTCCGGGCATCCCCTTCAGAGAGCGAGGTAGACCCGCCAAGGGAAAATGTGTGCCTATGCTCATCGACCAACCAGATGGTCACCGAAAGCACCTCTAAGGTCTCCGAAATGAGTCGGGTTACCTCCCGGCAGAACTCAAACGGATCGGTGAGCGAAGCGGTTCGTTCTGTAAATTTCGACCACACTCGGCGATAGTCATACTGGGGCCTATGAAGATGGTGACTGATAAAGCGCTTCGTACGCTGCCGTAACCGGTCGGACAAGAGAACAATGGTTACCCCGCTCATCCCCACCAGGACCAGAAATGCTTGTAAAGGAAAGGAATTCCCCACCTGTAAATAGGCAACCGCTTCGGCAAGCAACCCCACCAAGAGCAGGTACGCACCCGCCACAATCACAGTCAGCGAACCAAAAAGGGGCCTATATGACGGATACAAATCCACCGCTCCCAGAGAACCCCGACTTAATGCCACAGACATGAATACGCCACCAATCATCAGCGCACCTGCGTCCAGACCGGTCAGATCCACATTGATGGAAGAATATAGGACGGTCTGGATAGATGTGTAGCACCGCACCACAAACAGAATGCCCACACCCAGAATCATGTACTTGACCCGCCAGCGCATGATTCCCCTCGACTCCCGCAGCGTGGATTCCAAGTTCATCAAGCAGAGAACGCCCCCCACAATGAAAAGGACATTAAGGAGAACACCGGATTGGGCAAGCGACAACATCCACATGGCGTTCGGGCCGGCCCCAGCCTCACCGCTCAACAACTCATTCCACGACAGAGCGACCACTCCAATAGGCAGGATAAATGCCCCGACAAGGATGGCCCTCCATCGAACCACAAACTCTCTTTCATTCCCCCGCCCATAAGTCAGACTAAAGAGAAGCCAGCATCCCGGTAATAATGCCATCACAAGAAGACGCCACCGCTGCCAGATTAACACCTCCGGCAATAGAAATGCAGAGGCGCTCAACCCGGCCAGAAGGCTTTCCCCCCCCAGGAACGTCATTCCCAAGACAAAGGCAATTCCTACCCGTGATCGTTTCGGTTGACGATAGAGCGCAAAAACACTCACAGCAACAGCGACCATTGCCGCGATAAACGAGAAGAAACATTGCACGTTCAAGGCATCCTTTCCCGTCAGGTCAATTTTTACTCACAGGACAATACCCTGAGCAAATCCTTACCCTTATTCGCCCCCCCGCGCTATATATAAAATGACATCATTCAGATTTCTTTACAAATACTTACAGTTCCTTGCCTTGCTAAGCATATGTCATGCCACTAGTTGTAAACTTTCCAGACACTCGGTCATATCACATTTGTAACAAGATGCTTATACTGAATATATTCACACCACAACACCTGTATAAAGGCGCCTGAAATGAAAGCATTTGTAAAGAATTCCGACACTACGTCATGATCAGGCCAGGATTCAAAGTTCGAGTTTCAGGAGGCTTCCGCGGGGCGTTTTTCTCGCCATTCGCGCGGGGATGCCCCTGCGTGTTGACGAAACCATCGCGTAAAGTAACTCGGATCGTCATAGCCTACCAGGCGCGCCACTTCATTGATGCTTAGAGTCAGATCAACCAGATATTGCTTGGCCCGCTTGAGCCGCTCATTCGAAAGGTACTCGGTAAAAATCTGACCTGTATGGCGGTGAAACAAGGATGTGAAATGATTGGGAGTCAACCGGGCAACGGTGGCAAGCTCTTTGACAGATAGCGGCAAATCAGGCCGCTGCCGAATCAAGTCGCACACAACACGAACCAACATAGGGACCCCATCTGTTCGCTCCGCACCTTCCGCCAGTTTATTCTGACTACTATTCCGAATCAGTTCCTTCATGATCGACGCCGCCCCTCCACCTTTTTGCATCGCCAGAAGTTGCTGCTGAAGATCATAATTCCGCTTCACCTCTTGAATAGCCGTCCCCAAGGCCCGCATAATCTGAAGCGCCCCACGCCGGCCCTTTTCATTCAACTGGGGTAGCTTTAAAAAAGCTTTTCGTAATGCCACCAGGTCCACCCCCAACTCGATGCCACGCTTCCGAACTTCAGGCCAAGCCGCCTTCCCGGGAAACATGCAAAAACTCAACACGGCCACTGCCCCCAAAGAAGAGTCATCCACAGGAGTCACCAGAACTTCACACCCCAGATGACATCGATGCTCAACTTCGCCTCCCGTGCTTGCGGCTGTGGTCATTAAGACATGACACATCTTGCAATGTTTGCCCCCCTCCCTGGTCGAATGTATCAGCCTGCAAAATTCTGTCCGGGTACTATCCTTGACTCCCACAAAATACTGACTCCACCCGTCTTCATTGGGATAGACAACCAAAACCCTCAGGCCCATGATTTCGGCAACCATTTCCCCTAATTGCAAAATCAAGGGGTGCTGCAAGATCTTCTGATCCAAACTATCTGCATCAGGAATCTTCATAAATCATCTTTCTATTGTTAAGTCAAAGCAGTACACGCGCACCCCACAAAGAAATCAATATCTGACTCAGTATGAACTGCAGAAACAAAACCCACTTCAAACTGGGAAGGTGGCAAATAGCAACCGGCCTTTAGCATTCCTCGGAAAAAGGCTGCGTACGCCTTCGCATCACAGTGTTTCACCGTCGCCAGATCGGTTGGCGCCATTCGCATAAAGAAAGGCGTGAACAAGCCCCCCAATCCGGCACAGTGCAGCGTGATTCCTCGCTCCCGGGCAAGAGCATTAACCCCCTCGGTCAAGCGCCGCCCGAGTTTCTCCATCCGGGGATAAGGATTTTCCTTTTGAAGCAACGACAGTGTCGCCAGCCCCGCAGCCAACGCCACCGGATTCCCGCTCAACGTGCCCGCCTGATACACCGGCCCCAGCGGCGCCAGTTTACGCATCACGTCTTCGCGACCACCTACCGCGCCAACAGGCATCCCACCCCCAATAATCTTGCCAAGACAGGTCAGATCCGGCGTCACTCCGCACATCATCCCATACGTCGTGGGCCCCAACCTGAACCCGGTGATGACCTCATCAAAGATGAGCAAAGCACCACACCGGTCTGCCGCGCTACGCAATCCCTGAAGAAAGCCGGGCGCAGGCGGAATCAACCCCATGTTGCCCGCGACAGGCTCAACGATAATCGCCGCAATCTCATCGCCTTGTGTTCTTACAATTTCATCCACGGCATCGAGATCATTATAGGGTGGCACCAACACCTCGGCCGCCGCTGTCGGCGATACTCCCGCAGAGGAAGTAATGCCACCGGTCAGAAGGCCGCTCCCCGCCGAAACCAAGAGATAATCAGCGTGTCCATGATACCCGCCATCAAACTTCAAAATCTTCCGACGCCCCGTAAACCCGCGCGCCAGCCGGATCGCAGTCATGGTGGCTTCCGTCCCTGAACTCATGGCCCTTACCATTTTCATGGACGGCACAAGTTCACAGAGGCGTTCAGCAAACTCCACTTCTCGGGGCGTATTGATTCCAAAACTGGTGCCTTCGGCCGCCGCCCGACCAATCGCCTCGATCACTTCAGGATGGGCATGCCCCATAATCAGCGGGCCCCAGGATCCACAAAAGTCCACCAGCTCAACCCCGTCGGCCGTCTTAATGCGCGCCCCTTTACCGCTTACCACGTAAAGCGGATCGCCTCCCACCGAATTAAAAGCACGGACAGGACTATTCACCCCGCCCGGTATTACACGCGTCGCTCGATCAAACCATTCACGGGAAGTCATTGCTGGTCATCCTTTCAGGAAAATTTCATCATACCGGTTAGCCCAGTAAGAAATAATCAGATCCGCACCGGCACGGGACAACGCCATTGTGGATTCGCGCACCATACCGCCCAAATCGCCCCAACCGCGTTCCGCCGCCGCGATCAGCATGGAATACTCACCACTCACATTATAAGCGGCAATGGGCAGATCCGTCTGATCACGCAGACGGGCCAGAATATCCAGGTAAAAAAGGGAGGGCTTCAGCATCAAAATATCGGCGCCCTCCGCCTCATCCATCTGCGACTCCCGCAGGGCCTGCCGCAAGTCGCCATACGAGGCCTGGTAACTTCGCCGATCCCCTTTTTGCGGAGCCGACTCCTCGGCCTGTCGGAAGGGGCCATACATGCTGGAGGCAAACTTGGTAGAATAACTCATCAGCAAGGTCTGCTGAAATCCTTCGGCATCAAGCGCCTTTCGGATACTGGCTACCTGACCATCCATCATCGCACTGGGCGCAACCATATCCGCCCCCGCCGCCGCATGGGAAACCGCCATCTTCGCCAGCACCTTGTTCGCAGCATCATTATCCACATCCCCAGTCCCGGTCAGTGGCCCGCAATGCCCGTGCGCCGTGTAAGCGCACACACACACATCCGAGGCAATCACCAGATCGGGAAACTCCTTGCGAATGCCGCGGATCGCCTGCTGTACTGGGCCACAATCATCATAGGCCGCCGTTCCAGACTCATCTTTTTGGCCTCCCTCAACCAGCCCGAAAACCAGGATACTTTCAACGCCCATATCCACCACGCGGGCTAACTCCTTGAGCAACACGTCCACGCTCATTCGCCGCTGGCCGGGCATCGCCTCGATGGGCTCACTGATGCCGGAACCGTCCTTAATGAAGACCGGCCACATAAATTTTTCCGGGCCCGGCATCGGCATATCAAACAGACGCCTGAGCGCCGGGGTCCGCCGTAACCGCCTCAATCGAACTTCAGGAAATGTACTCATGTGTCGCCTCTCTCCATTACCTCTCTCACAAAGTGTCCGGCCAACGCCTCCAGACTGGACTCCACGGTCGCCTCAGGAGGTACCAGATCTGCCGAAACGCCACAGTGCGTCAACGCGGCCAACGTGGGTTTCCCGATGGCAACCACAAACACGCCCTTAAGCGAAGCCGCCCCCCATTGCTGATCATATACCTCAACGGCCGACGCGCTGGCGAAAAATGCCACATCAAAAACCGGCTTCACTCCCTGCTGAATCGGCAGGTTATGATACAACACACAGTCATCCACGATCCCGCCTAATTTCCGTAGGGACTGGGCCAGGGCTGGCCCCGCCTTGTCAGATCGCAACCGCAAAATACGCGGCTTCGCGCCCATCAACGGCTCAACCTTTTTTAACAGGCTGTCGGCGCTGAAATCAGAGGATGGCTCGATGTCCGCCTGGAGCCCTAAGGCCCAAAGCTCACGAGAGGTCCCCCCGCCACACGTGACAAGTCGCGGCACCTTCCGCAAATCCGTCCAGACACTCCGGAGCACCTCCCCGAAACACCGCACCGCCGAAGGCGACGTCAAGACCACCCAATCATAGTCTGCGATCTTCTGAATACAGGATAACGCCTCTATCGTCGCTTCAAGCTTGATCAGCGGACGACATACCGGAATTCCACCATAATCAGTCACCTGATCAGCGGCCTTATCCTGCAGGGCATGACTGGCCGTCAGCAACACGCGCCGTCCTTCCAGGGCGCCCCAATTCGGGTACTGATATTTCGCCGCCTCCCCCACGATAAGCAACCCCGGCATTTCAGTATCTGTTGCCTTGATACAGCCCGCGATGTTTGCCAGATCACTGGTGATCGAGAAAGACTGATCACTCCCGGCCCCGAACACCACAGCCGCCTGCGTCGCAGGGGACATCCCCTCGGTAATCAATTGTCGCACCACCTCGTCAGCCACAGACAGAGCCATAAAGAATACGATCGGCAAGGTCCGTCGCTCATCCGCATTGACCGAGCCTGTTCCGCCCCCTTCCTTACGGGGCGTCATGACGATAAACCCACGCGAGACCCCGCGCCGGGTCAGCAATTTACCAGTCGTTGAAGTGGCCGCACTCAGGCTACTGACGCCGGGCATGACCCGATAGGGAAGCCCCAGCTCATCCAGTGCTTCAACCTCTTCTGCCAATCGCCCAAACACCCCGGGATCTCCCCCCTTGAGCCGGACCACCCGCATTCCGCGGCGGGCATATCTTGTGATGAGATAGGTGGTTTCATCCTGAGGCATACTGTGCTGACCACACCGCTTGCCGACATCGATGCACTGCACGGTGGAAGGTAACAGGCTGATTAGATCGTGACCCAGCAACGTGTCATGGAGACAGACGTCACATCGTTTAAGTGCATTCAAACTCTCTAAAGTACACGCCCCTGCCGAGCCCACCCCGGCGGCCGCAAACGTCACAGACTTTACAAACAACCGGCGCAGATGCAGGAATCGTTGATCCCCCGCCCGAAAGGTCATCGCGAGAAATCCCTGCCCATCTGGCGGCGGTAACACACTGAGGGGAATCCACTCGGAAATGCGATTCTGCAACCCCAGCCGGTTCATGGCCGCGCCTGCCATCACAATGAGATCAAAATCCCCTTGATCCAACTGCCGCAATCGCTCTTCAATCGTGCCCCGGATCGGACTTTGTTCTGCCAAGGGAAAGCGGTCACGACAATAGGCTTCCCGCCGCCCGCTACTCACCCCTATCCGGCCATTCGCCGGCATACTGGCCATGTCCTGCCCCACCGGCCTGATCAACACATCACGGGCATCTTCGTGCCAGGGTAACCACACCCAATCCAACCCCTCACCAGCGGGATCCGGCACATCCTTGGCACTATGCACGGCGCAGTCCAAAACCCCCGAACGCACCTGGTCATCCAGATCCCGTGTAAAAAAATCCGGCGGACTTTGCCGTAGGTCGGTGACCTGATCCCGATCACCCGGCGACGAGATGGCTACGGCCTCCCAGCGACTTCCAGGCAGGCAGACCTCAAGCTGCGCCAATACCGCGCGGGTCTGTAAAACCGCCAACGGACTCGACCGGGTCCCGACTTTAAATACTTCTGATGATGCTTTCATACTGCCTCTGATACTCTCTGCTAAGCCCGCTCACCCCTGATTTTAAAGGTTTAGCACGAGCAATACGGATTTTATCGGCCAGCCGGAGCCCGGCGTCCATCCACTCTTTCATCATAACACCAGCCCACCCGACCTGAGTGCTGTCGCGCAAAGCGGCTCTCAAAGTTTCTTTTTCAGTGACGCGGCTCACGCGAGGTTCGCCCTCCATGTGGGATGAGCGAGACGCTACAGAGAATTCTAATGGAGGGCGAACCTCGCGTGAGCCGCGCGAACATGAAGGCAAACGGGAGTCACCACAAAGCCCTTCGGCTACATATTCAACCGCCGAAGCCCCTTCCTGCACACAACATCGTCCGGGAAAGCGCGCGCGAATACAGTCCATCATGAGTTTGGCCACAACATTGGTTTGACATGCCAGAACCGCCAGAACCTCAATCCGATCCGCCCGGTTCAGGATCACAAATTCATGAATCCCCCAGATCTGCTTGAGTATCGCACCCAGCTCAATAACCTGGCTCTTTGCTGTACGTCGAGGGCGCTTGATAGATACCACTATCAAGTCAGCGGACCCCAGTATATCCAGATGCCGTGCCAGATAATCCTTGGTCAACCTAGCACGCCGGCAGGATTCACCTCCCGTCGAAATGGTTAAGGTGAGGTGGGGCCGTCTCAAGGTGGCCGGGATCAGAAAATCAGCCTCAGTCCAGTGCGCATCCGCTGCGGAACACATGATGTTCTTCTGACGACAAAGCCGCAGCACCTCTCCGTTCACCGTCAGACTGTCTGTTGCCGCCACTACCACCCGCTGCCCTTTGAGATCCGAACTCCGGAATGGGCGCGCCTTGTACTGGATACGCCCCTCTGCCGTCCACCGCCGGATGTCTTCAGAAGCCTCCGGTCCAACCACCGTTACAGAGGCACCCGCCTCAAGTAAATGCCCCACTTTGCGCGCCGCAATCTGGCCGCTGCCAACAACCAAGCAGGAACGCCCCTCAAGCATGAGGTTCACTGGCAGTGTTTTACGGATTCGGGATTCGTCTCGCATTGTTATTCCTGTACCGGCAACGCCGGCTCCAAATCATAATCATAATCGTAATCGTAATCCTTTCCGGGGCAATCGATTACGATTACGATTAAGATTACGATTACGAACATGAACATATCCTTACCCAAACTCGATCGGTTTAGGGTGAAATGGCATCAGCCTTTTTCAGCAATTCATCCGCCTGATCCATCCAAATTTTCACCACGCCATCAATTTCACCCAATCCCCTGATAACAGGTACGACTTCAATCCCCGCCCGGGTCAGGGACGTTGCCCAGGATTTTTCGCTCTGCCCGGCAATGTCTTCCTTCGCTGTAAACCCGGCCACCACCATACAAGGTACTAACCAGACTTTTCGCACGCCGTCGGCCAGACATTCACGAACCACCGCATCACGGTCGGGCATGCCTAGGATCATACCGAGTCTAAGTCGGGAGTCAACCTTGCGACAACTCTGGGCTGACGCCATAAGTGTCTTTTCAGCCCGTGGATCCGTACTTCCATGTGCTACCAGAATCACACGATTCTGATCGCCGGGAGGGGAAGGCAACCCCGCCAAGAGGGCCGCCAGCGCCCGAAGCCAATCCGCCTCACTGACCATCAAGGCGCGCCCCAGCACCACCTTCATCCGGGTTCCCGGCTGGCGGCTAAAGACCGACACCGTGTCCGCCAGTTCCCCGAATTCCATGCCATCCGTGAGATGAAGGGACACCACCGCGACCTGCGTCACCCCATCTTCCTGCAAGGCCAATAACGCCTCCCCGGGGCATTTTGCTTCAATCCCCTGCTCCGCCAGTTTACGCCGGACCGGAGCCGATGTGTAAGCCCAGCACAGTTCGACACCGGGAAAGCGGTGGGTGGCGGCAGAGGTGATGTGATCAAAGGCCTCTTTGGCACCCGGACACGTGGTGCCGGGGACCGCAAAAAGTATGCCTTTTCGCGGCTCACAGAAAAAAACCGGACTCGATTTTTTAAACTCACGGACTGACCACAGCATACGTCCATCGGAGAGCCCGGCATCAACGCCCAGTTGCTCGAAAATCCGTATGGCCTCTTCTCGTGATTTGGCATGAATCATGGCATACAAATTATATGGGAAAGCCGCAAACGAGGGACGCTCATAACAATGGGTCACATGCTGACTCCGGGCTAAAATTTCTCCAGCCTCCCTGATCCGATCAGCTTGAACTTTCCAGACGCACATACTGTTGGCGGAAAACCCCAACTGCCTGTGGCGCAGAATCAACCCGATACGACGGATAACGCCCTCCTTCTCCCAGCGTTTGAGCAACTCGAGCAGCTCCGCAGACTTCATTCCAAGATCTTCAGCCAGCATGCCAAACGGATCTTCGCTTACTTCAATGCTAGCCTGTAATCGTCGTACAACCTTTCGCTCCCACTCCGGAAGGCCCCCCTGAGGGGCCGAGCCCTCTCGTGCTTTCGAAGTCCCGCCCTGCTCTTGACGCCCGAAGACGGCCTCGATCTTGAATTTCTTTAGTGCGGGCAGATTCAGAACCTCATAAGGCCCCAAGGCCGCCGAAGCCCTCCCAAGCTCTTGCTCGAGCGCTTCCGCTGGCGCCGTCATGGTGAACCAGAGATTGGGATACCCTTCCCGTTCATAGCAATGAGTGATTCCGGGGTGTGGCGCAATCCGGGAGGCAGCCGCCTCCAACTCAGCGGCAGGTACATCAGCCGCACAGAGCGTGCTCAGGTAGCCCAGATTTCGCGATTCGAATACCGCACCAAACCTACGGGCTATTCCCGTCTCAAACAAGGAACGAACCCGTTCCAGCACTGCCGCCTCACTCAATCCAAGCCCTTTCCCGATCTCTGAAAAAGGCCTGGAGACAAGGGGAAGTCCCTGCTGGAGAATCACCAGCAATTTCGCATCAATAGTGGTTTCAGCTGTATTCACAGATCTTTCCCCTTGGTCTTCGGATGATGCAACAACCCATCCATCGTATGGCTCAATGCCATTACGGGGTGGCGCACCAACATACGCGGTCCTGCATAACGCATGACGTCCCGGACGGTATCACGCATGTCAGGCTTGTAACAATGGGTGGTACAAGCCGAACATTTCGGCTTATCGGAGCCATACCGGCACCGCTCCAACCTGGCCAAAGCATACTCCTGCAAAGCCTTGCACTCGTCGCAAAGCTCCGCTTGCGGCTTATGATGATCCCGGCAATACAACCCGATCATCGCCTTGAGAGTTTTGGCTTCACGTTCGAATCGGATCATAGGAACAATCGGGATCTTCCGACATGAAATCGGAGGTGGCCGCATAGGCCCGGGCACGACAGCCTTCACAGACAACTCGATAGCCGCAGGAACCGCACTTACCTTTAAGCTGATCAGGATTCCGTAACGCCTTGAAGACCTCCGAACTCTGCCAGATCTCATTGAACGGTTGTTTCCGGACATTCCCCACACAGAGCGGAAGATACCCGCAAGGCTGAACATCACCTATCCGCGAAATAAAGCACACAGCGGATCCGGCCAGACACCCGCGCGTCATCGCCTGCATCCCGCTCGTAGCTCCAGGGCCGCCGGCGCCATGCCCATGTCCCAAACCATGTCCAGCCCCGTGTCCATGCCCGGGCATCGGGATCCCCTTCTCGCGCGATACCTCACGCATGATCCGGTAGTACTGCGGGGCACAGGTGGCTTTGATGTGGATGCGATCCCGCAATTCAATGGATTTCGCAAAGAGCCACCGCAGAAAATCCTCCATTTGTTTGGAGGAAAGCCGCGCATCATCGCTAATCTGTGCCCCGCACCCCACAGGCACCAAGGCAAACACGTGGAAGGCGTCGGCTTTTCGCGCGAGCACAAAATTCAGTAACTCCTCGACTTCATCGATATTATGCTTGGCCACCGTGGCATTCACCTGAAGCGAGGCGCCGGCACGCGCCAGGGCGTCATAGCCGCGAACCGTAGCCTCAAAACTACCCGGCACACCACGAAATGCGTCATGGGTCTCGGCCTTGACGCCGTCCAGACTCACACTGACCCGCTTGATCCCAACCTCCACAATCCGCCGCGCCATGGCGTCATCCACAAGGGTGCCGTTGGTGGCCAGCGCAACCCGGCTGAACATCCCCACGCAGGCCTCGGCAATCTCAAAGAAATCCTTTCTCACCAGGGGTTCGCCCCCAGTGAGAATCATGATCGGATCGCCCGCCTTGCGGATATCACGCGCGACCGAGATGATTTCCTCGGTGCTTAACTCGCCCGCCACAACTTCATCCGAAGCCTCGGCACGACAGTGACAGCATTTCAGATTGCACCGAGCTGTCAGTTCCCAGAACACCAACCGCAGCGCATCCTCGGTCATAGCCCGATCTCCTTATCAGTCAGGTAACAGTCAGGCTCAGGAGCCCAGACATCACCCGTCATCGCTTCGGCGCGAACACGGAAATTACCATTGCAGATATCCAGCCATTTACAGGCGGCACACCGACCTGTCAGGTATTTCTTCCGTTCCCTCAGCTTACCCATCAAGGGCTCGGAAGTATCCGTCCAAATCTTACTGAAGGGCTTTTGGGTGACATTCCCGAACGAATAGTGGCGCCAGAATTGATCCGGATGCACGGAGCCATCCCAGCTTACGCACCCGATCCCTGTACCACTGCTGTTCCCGCCATTCATTTTGAGAAGTTTCAGCACTTCCGCCGCACGGGCGGGATCTTCCTTTAGAAGGCGCAGATAAAGATAGGGACCATCCGTGTGATTATCCACGGTCAATACCTCAACCTTCTTACCCCGGTCATGAAAGTCCTTGGTGCGATCCATGATCAAGTCCACCGTGTTCCGCGTTTCCTCATGGGACATGCGTGCTTCATGAATGAGCTTGGTACCGCGTCCGGCATAGACCAAATGATAAAAACAAACGCGGGGAATTCCCTCTCTCTCAATCAGATCGAGCACCTCACCGACATCACGATAGTTCTCACGGGTCATGGTGAAGCGCAGCCCGACCTTGACGCCGGTCTTGAGGCAATTCTGCACTCCATCCATCGCCATCCGGAAGGCGCCCTTGACGCCGCGGAAGCGGTCATTGGTAGCCTCCATGCCATCCAGGCTGATCCCCACATACGACAACCCGGCGTCTTTCAGGCGGGTAGCGATTTCAGGGGTGATCAGGGTTCCGTTCGTGGACACGACCGCCCTCATTTTACGACTGGTTGCAAACTGGATCAGTTCAAAGATATCCGGACGCATCAAGGGCTCACCACCGGAAAACAAAATAACCGGGGCACCGAACTCGGCCAGGTCTGCCAAAAGGCGCTTCCCTTCCTCATTCGACAGCTCATTAGGATAGTTCTGATCCCGCGACTGGGAATAGCAGTGCACGCACCTCAAATTGCAACGCCGCCCCACATTCCACACCACGACAGGCTTCTTGTCGGCTGAAAACTGAAGCAAATGCGACGGCAGATCCTTGGACAGGCGGCCGTACCGCAGGGGGTCAGATGCTTCCACCGTACCGCAATAAAGTTTAGATATTCCAATCATTTATTTATATCCTCCCTATCAAACCCAAACAGGTCATTGACGACTCGCACATAACTATCCAACTCACCTTTTTTTGCCGCGCGCTTGAGCGCCTCCCGTGGTTCCGCCAGGAGTTTGGCCACAATCTTGCGGGCCATCTCCCGTATTTCTTCACGACTGGGTTCCGGCAAACCGGCCAGACGTTCTTTAGCAAGCGACCGCTTCAACGCCGCCTCACAGATCTCTCGCCCATGCTCATCAAACTTGCGCAACACCTCCCGCAAGCCCCCCCCCTCAAAATGCTCCGAAATCTCCGTCAGCCCCTGACGGACAATGATCCAGGCCTGCTCTACTGCCTCGCGCCGCTTGGCTATATTCTCAGCCGCAATCAGTTGCAAATCATCAATGGAGTAGACATAGACATTTTTA
>JBAWZF010000062.1 GCA_037143175.1 bacterium | reverse complement strand
TCCTCACTCCGGCTCAAAAACAGACGGCACTACGCGCTATTTGCGGGAAATAACAACTACGCGCTATTTGCGGGAAATAACAGGTGACCGCTCAAACATTATTGTGGATGCCACAAGTCGACAATAGGCGCCGAAACCGGCTCGCAAATCGAGGGTCAATGGGTGAGTCCGCAATTTAGGGACATACAGCAAGGCTTGACTTATATTCTCTGACGATATATATTATGAATATATTTATTCTGCGAGAATATAAATGGCGGTCAAGAATAACAAAAAATCGTCCGGCAACGTTGATCGTATGTTTGATTTTGAGATCCTGCGCGAGTTACGGAAGCGTGAGGGATGGACTATTGATGAGCTTTCCACTAAAGCCGGGATTTCCCCGGCAGTTATTTCCAAATTGGAGCGCAATCAAACGTCCGCAGAATTGAACACGCTATTCAGTTTGAGTCGGGCTTTTGGCATGAATGTCACGGATCTCCTGATGCTGGCTGAATCACGAACTTCTCACCGTGCCAGTGAATCCAGCCACCGCTCAGGCACCTTCAGTTTCCGGGAAATCAAATATGGCAATATCCGGGCTCTGTTGGGCGAAGCCAAGGCTGGCGGAAAAGTGTCGAATCCTGAGATCCATCATGACGATCTCGAGGTGTGCTGGGTGTTGCGCGGGATGATCAAGCTGCAATTACCGCATGAACATCCTGTCATTAAGGTCGGCGAATGCGTCCAATTCGATGCCATTCTTGAACATTCTTATGAGGTGATTGAAGACTGTCAGATTCTTATCCTGCATCTGAAAAAGGGAAAGCGCTTTTAATATGATCAAAATTAACAAGACCCTGTCGGTATCCAAACTCCAAGCCAAACTCAGCCGGTTCTGGGAATTATCCGGTGATAAGATTCAACTGATCGAACGCGGTTATGATGAAACTAAAGGGGCCCCCGTTTTCACCCAGCATGGTCGCTATACGTCACGGGGTTGGACGGAATGGACCCAGGGTTTTCAATATGGCGCCGCCTTGATCCAATTTGATGCCACCGGGGATGAGGCTTTCCTCAATCTTGGCCGGAACAAAACGGTGGAGCGCATGGCACCGCACCTGACCCATTTCGGTGTTCATGACCATGGCTTCAATAATGTCAGTACCTATGGCCACCTGATGCGACTTTCCAGTGAGGGCCGTTTAGAGGCGGCTCCCTGGGAGCAGTCCTATTATGAACTTGCCATGAAAGTGTCGGGTGCCGTGCAGGCGCGCCGGTGGACGGCCCTCAACGACGGCGGGTATATCTATTCCTTCAATGGGCCGCATTCCCTGTTTGCCGACACCATTCGCTCCCTGCGTGCACTCGCGGTAAGTCATAAGCTGGGGCATGCTTTAATGGGTGAAAACGACCAGAAAACTTCGCTTTTGGATCGTTTAATTCAGCATGCTCGAACAACCGCTAAATATGTGGTATTTTATGGGGAAGGCCGAGATGCCTATGATGTCCGTGGACGCGTGGCGCATGAGGGAATTTTCAACCTGAACGACGGATGTTTCCGGTGTCCCAACTCTCAGCAGGGGTATTCGCCTTTCTCAACCTGGACGCGGGGGCTAGCTTGGATTCTCTGCGGCTATGCTGAGCAACTTGAGTTTCTCTCTACCTGTTCTGATGCCGAGTTGAAGCCACAAGGTGGTCGCAAGGCGATTGAAGCCATGTACCTGAAGGCCGCCTGTGCTACGGCGGACTTCTATCTCGGAAACACCCCCACGAACGGGATTCCTTACTGGGATACCGGCGCACCGGGCCTGAGTCGGCTTGGCAATTACATGAGCCGTCCCGCAGACCCTTTCAATGCCCATGAGCCCGTTGATAGTTCTGCCGCCGCCATTGCCGTGCAAGGGCTATTGAGGTTGGGGGCGTACTTGAAGAGTCGCTCAACGCTGGACTCTCGACTTTCTGATTCCTATTGGCAAGCTGGCTTAACAGTTCTTGATTCTCTGCTCAGTGAGCCGTATCTCAGCACCAGGAGTAAGCACCAGGGGTTGATCCTGCATTCTGTTTACCACCGGCCCAATGGCTGGGATACCATTCCGCGAGGACAGAAGGTTCCCTGCGGCGAGTCGAGCATGTGGGGGGATTACCACGCCCGCGAGGCGGCACTCTATGTGCAGAGGCTGATTGATAAAAAACCATACCTGACTTTTTTCTGAAACTGAACAAAGGGCCCAATATGATTATAGCAGACTTGAGCAAGATTGAAGGCCGGCGTTACCCGGCTCGCAGACGTACCCAGAATGTGGTGGGGGGAGTATCTCCTATCCAGGCTAAAAACTTTGCAGTGGGATTCGTCACTTTGGATCCGGATGGCGGTCAGGTGCCCTGGCACAATCAGGAACAGGAAGAGGTCTATTTCGTACTGGAAGGCCAGGCGGAGATGTGTCTCGGGTCGGAACGTCAGATCCTGACGGCGGGTCAGGCGGCCTACATCCCTAATGGCGTGTTTCATCAAATTTCAAATATTGGTTCCACGCCCTTGAAGATGATTTATACCTATGGACCAGCGGGTGATGTGGCTCACTGGCAACAGGAACTAGCCGGGACTTTGCCAAAAGCGGGTATTGAAGCTCCCGCTTTGCCTGTTGGAGCAAGGCCGCAATGCACGGAGAAGCCACTATGAATGATAAAAGCAAAACGATGTTAGAACGTATCGCCCGTAAACGTATTGTCCCGGTGATTGTACTGGATCATGAAGAGCAGGCTGAACCGTTGGCGGAGGCGCTCCTCAAGGCCGGTCTCGATATCATGGAAATCACCTTCCGTACGGCCGCAGCGGAGGGCTCCATCAAGAGGATTGCCAAACGGTTTCCTGAAATTCTGTTGGGTGCGGGGACCGTTCTCGGGGCGGATCAGTTGAAGCGCGCGGCCGATGCCGGTGCCAGCTATGCCTTGGCGCCCGGATTGAATGAAATCGTGGTGAATGCCGCCGCTAAGGCCGGCATCCTGATGTTTCCCGGCGTGATGACACCGTCCGAGGTGGAGCAGGCCTTGGCGATGAACTGCCGTATTCTGAAGTTTTTCCCCGCTGAGGCGGCTGGTGGAGTGACCATGCTGAAGGCGTTGGAAGGTCCCTATGCCCATACCGGTGTTAAGTTTCTACCGACGGGTGGGATTGGCCTCAATAACATGCGTTCCTATCTGGAGCGTCCGTCCGTCGCAGCCATCGGTGGGTCATGGATCGTGGAGAAGAAGATGATTGTGGCTAAGGATTGGGGTGCCATTGAGCAGTTAACCCGTGAGGCCCTGGCGCTCGCGGCATCGGTTGTGATTCGGTAAAAATAGATTTAATACGGAGGACATATAAATGAGTGAAGTAAAAGTGCATAACGTAGGGATTATCATGAACGGGGTGACGGGTCGCATGGGTACCAACCAGCACCTGTTGCGCTCCATTTGCGCCATCATCAAGCAGGGTGGGGTTAAAATCAGCGAATCCGAAATCATCATGCCGGATCCTATTCTAGTCGGACGTAATTCGATCAAGCTTCAGCAGCTGGTCAAACGTGCCGGGATGACTCTCCGGTGGACAACCGATCTGGATGAGGCCATGGCGGACAAGAATAACATCATTTACTTTGATGCCCAGACGACGGATCGTCGGGCCGCAGGTGTGAAGCAGGCGATCAAAGCCGGTAAGCATATCTATTGTGAGAAGCCCACGGCTGTTTCGGTGAAAGCCGCCTATGAATTATATACCCTGGCCAAAAAGGCGGGCGTTAAAAATGGCGTCGTGCAGGACAAGCTGTGGCTGCCCGGCCTGATGAAGTTGAAGGAACTTATCCATCGTGGTTTCTTCGGGAAGATTCTTTCCGTGCGCGGCGAGTTCGGCTACTGGGTATTCGAAGGCGATACCATTCCGCTTCAGAGGCCTTCCTGGAATTACCGCAAGGAGGATGGCGGCGGTATGATTGTGGATATGCTATGCCACTGGCGCTATGTGCTGGATGATGTGTTCGGCAGCGTGAAGGCCGTGTCCTGTCGTGGGGCAACGCACATTGAGACTCGTTATGATGAGGCGGGCAAGCCTTACACCTGTACGGCAGATGATTCCGCTTATGCCACCTTCGAGTTGGAAGGTGACATCCTGGCTCAGTTCAACTCGTCGTGGTGCACGCGGGTGCGGCGTGATGATTTGCTGACGTTGCAGGTGGATGGAACATTGGGGTCGGCGGTGGCCGGGTTGCGCGATGTGGTGATTCAGCCTTATGGGGCAACCCCGCGGGCTGTCTGGAATCCTGACATCCCTCAGCCGATCAACTTTTTGGAAGGCTGGCAGAAACTCCCGGAACAGCGTGAGTATGACAACGCCTTCAAGGTTCAGTGGGAATTATTCTTGCGCCATGTCGTCAAGGATGAGCCGTTCCGGTGGACTCTGTTGGAAGGTGCCAAGGGTGTTCAACTCGCCGAAAAGGGCATTGAGTCCTGGAGTAAGCGGGCTTGGGTGACGATACCGGAGTTGAAAGCGTGAAAAAAGTTGCCTTAGTAACTGGCGGCAGCCGTGGCATCGGGCTGGGTGTGGCGCAGGCGCTGGCGAAGGATGGGTTTGATCTTGGCATATGCGGGGTCAGGCCTGAGCCTGCGGCGGCAGAAGCGATGGAATCGTTACGGGCGTTAGGTCGTGATGTTCTTTATGTTCAGGCCGATGTAAGTGTCCGGGAAGACCGGGAGCGTCTGGTGGCGGGAATCAAGCGACATTACGGGCAGCTTAATGTTCTCGTGAACAATGCCGGTGTGGCACCTACTGTGCGTGCGGATATCCTTGATGCTTCCGAGGAAAGTTTCGAGCGTCTGATCAAAATCAACCTGCAGGGCCCGTATTTTCTGACCCAGGCCGTGGCAAACTGGATGGTCGAACAGAAGAAGGGCAATCCTGCCTTTACCGGCTGTATCATCAACGTTTCTTCGATTTCCTCCACCGTGGCATCAGTAAATCGCGGTGACTACTGTATTACCAAGGCTGGCGTGAGCATGGCCACCAAACTGTTCGCCGCCCGCCTCGGGGAGTATGACCTTCCTGTCTATGAAATCCGGCCCGGTATCATCCAGACCGATATGACCTCCGCCGTGACGGCAAAGTACGACAAACTCATAGGCGAGGGCTTGTTGTTGCAGGCCCGTTGGGGTGTTGCTGCTGACGTTGGTCGCGCCGCAGCCATGTTGGCGCGTGGAGATCTGGCCTATTCTACGGGGCAGGTCATCATGGTTGATGGCGGACAGACAGTGCAGAGGCTGTGAGGGGCCTTCTCAGTGGCCCAGTAGCGCGAGGAACTCCTCTTTCACCGGGCGGGTCAAGAGAGTGGCAATGCGCTTCTGTTGGGACTCCATGACGGTGTGTCGGAAGGCGGCATCGAAACAAAGAAGCCCGAATAATTCGGCCAGTTCCTCCGCCCTCAAGTCTTCGAACATCACCCCTGCATCGCCCATGGCTTCTGGTGTACCTCCGGTTTGGCGTGAGACTACGGGGACACCTTTGACCATCGCCTCGACCAATGGCAGGCAATAGCCCTCGTGGCGGCTGGTGGTCGCAAAGATATCGGCGACCTGATAATAGGCCGACAGCCCTGCGGGTGAGGCGAAGCGCTCGAAAAATACGGTATCCAATCCCAGTTCCGCGGCATACATTTTCAGCATGGCATAATAGGTCGGAGCGCTCTGGTCCGAGCCGACGATCAGCAGGCGGCTTTGAGGCTCGATGTTTTTGTGGAACCAGGCAAAGGCGGTGATCAGTTCCTCGATACACTTGTTGGGAGCGATGCGCCCGACAAACAGAATGTTTTTCATGGGAACCGTAAACTTGGCCAGGATGGTCGGATCGGGCGCAATGCTTTCGTCATCAGGCCGGAATAGCAGTGGGAAGACTTTGGTGTTCGAAAACCCGAGCTCTTTGAGTTCTGCCGCATTGAATGACGAGTCCGCCCAAACGGCATCGGCTTGGCCCAGGATAGTCTTCAGTTCCTGACGGGCGTCCGTCAGTTGGTTGGCGACGCTGGTATCAAAGGGGACGAAGAATTCGGGAGGGGTGATGTTGTGATAGATCAAAATCTTGCGGGCAGGGGAGGAAAGGAAAGCCGCTGTGGCCGGCGAGGTGATGGAGAAATGGAAAATGATCGTCTCATCGGCTTGTGGCTGATAATCCTCCAGCGTGCGGCAGGTGTTGGCGGCATCGACGGCAATCCGGTCGGCTGGCGCGTAAATCTCCGAGGTAAATCCGGCTTCACGGCAGATATCCCGCAGGGCCAGCGCCTCATGGGAAATGGCATCCCCCGTGGCGAAACCAGCAACTAATTGATGGATGGCAACCGGCTTCATAGGGGGGTGCGAAGTGTACTCAACTCGGATTCAAGCGCTTTAACGCGTTGTTCAAGAGCTGTCAGATTGTGTTTTGCCGAGGCAATCTGGAAGACCTGGGCGCTGATGATCAGTTCATTGATGGCGTTTTGCTGGTGGGCCATCCGGTCGTGTTGATAGCGCAAGAGCTTCCAGAGAAAAGCCTTTATCTTTTTCATGAGGCCGCCCGCCGTGCCGGATTTACCGGGGATGGGAAAGGGCTCGGTACAAAGGGCGTAGCGGAGCATCAACAATTTGCTGAAACGCTCCAGATAGTCAGCTCGATTGCAGGACGTTTTGAGGGAGAGCGCGGAATCTGCGGGGGACCAGGGGGACAAGGCGCCTTGATGGCGTGCGGCTCTGCGGGTGAGTTCGCCTCCAATTTCCATGGTTTTATCTTTTCCCGCCACAATGATACGCATCATTTCACCGTGTCATGTTCATATGTCTAAGTCAAGTATCCCCTCCCGCGCCGGGGTAGGTTTACCGGGACCATTCCGCAATAGGCTGTTTGTGTACCAGAGGGCATTTTCTGCCCCGCAGTCCGGAGATTTCTTTCTCAACGGAGGCGATGCCCTTATGGGTCACGTGAATTTCCATGGTCAGATCGACGGTGTGGCGTTGGCCGGGGGCTAACTGGATCACTCTGCCTTGTTGTCGCTCAAACACCTTCGGGTTGGGAAAGTTTGTGCCGGGTTCCAGCCCTGTGACATAGCCGTCACCAACTCCGCCCGTATTTTTCCATTGGGTGAAACAAGGCAGTTGCTTGACGTTGAATCGTAGTGCAACACCCTTTGTCCCGGCTTTGTTTCTCAACAGCGTAACCGTATTCCCTTTACGGTCGGCGCAAAGCTGGTGAAAATATACCTGTTCAACAAAACCTGGGGTGGGGGCTTGATACTTGTCGAAGGTTTTGATTCCGCCCGCAGAGTGAGGATCGCGTGGCGCGACGATACGACTCGGGGCGACTAGCAGACTTCCCTGGCCGAGGAAGGGCTCCCCATAGTTACAGTGGTAAAGCAATTCCAGTTCCCGCTCCACCGTATTCATGTTGATGATTTCGTCATGGATGGTGACTGAATTACTCCCGACCACGGTCGAAATCCGGGTCTCCAGTCGCAGACTCGGGAAAAATAACATGCCCGCATCCACGGTGCCGGAAACTACGAGTTCGGTGGAGCCCTTTGACTCAATGACCGAGACCTCGACAAAGTTGGCGGGCGTATTGGCGATTCTGCCGTGCAAGGGGAGGATAACCTCGGAGAGATTCCCATTGTTGTCAGGGACCATGTCCTTGCCGGGGGCCCCATTGGAATCCAGTCCGCACCGCACGATGCATTCGTCAAAACCCTGTAACCAGCCTAGACCGCCGGCATCCAGGACGTTCACAAACATTGGATTTACGGGCCCGGCCACCGGCGAATTCCAGCCGATAGTGCACTTTTCATAGCTACCCTTCCAGAGTCCCATGCCGCGGGTGGGGACTATGGTAAAGCTGAGCGCTCCGTTATTGACCTCAATGACGTCGACGCCTTCAGTGAAACCGCCGTGAAGGGTGCGCTTGGTGATCGACCAGTTGTCCTTCGTGATGCTGTAGGAGTCCGCCCAGACCCCGGTTTTGACATCTGTCAGAATCTGATTCATTATTTTGCGCATACTGTGTTCTTTCAGTTAATCCTGAGGGAGGCGCCCCAGCGGTAGGTTCCCGGGCCGATCAGGTATTCAGGATGGACGTTCCGGGTCCAACCAGTATCGCCGCCGACGCCCATGTGCCAGCCATCGAGGATGAGAAAGGTCTGTTCTTTGGGAACCAATTCCCAGTCGTGCCGGATCTTCATGAGATCCTCCAGCGAAACTGGCAGCGCGCTGAATCGGAATAACGGATCCCCTTCAACTACCAACCGTGCCGTGCTGGTTCCCTCAAGATTGAGCCTTCGCACATCCCCGCGTGCACCACATTCGCCGGGGAGCGGGTAGGGCTCAAGCATATCCGGAATGGAAGAACGCCAGATGCCAACCATCGCGCTTTCCTGTCGATCGGGATAATTTTCCCACGGCCCGCGGCCATGCCACTCCGCCGTTTTCCAGCCTGCCGCCAGCGGAAAGAGGATTCCAATGCGGGGAATCATGGGTAGGGCATCCGCAATACAGGCCGTTTGAAGGAACTCGAGACGACCATCCGGATTCACCGTCCAGCGAAGGGTACAGGTGATCGTCTGGCGGGGAGTCGTTCCGTGAAGCTCGCTCTGGACCTCCACAACCACGGTTCCGTTGTCGGCAACTGCCGTCGATAGATTCTTCAGAGTGCGTCTGGGCGGGATGAGTCCAGCCGCTACCCACTCCTTGTAATAACTAATAGCATGTCCCAGCAGCCAGTCATTATCCAGCGGTGGGCGATAGAACATTTCGACTGCGGCTTGTTCTAACTGTTCCCGTCCACCGACGGACCAGGAGCTTAGCAGGCCAGTGGTCGCGTTCCATGTGAAGGCCCAGCCGGGAGCGGAGACGCGAACGATTTGGGCATCTCGATCGAGTTTCGGTGCAGTGAAAGGGGCATGAGGAATCACGCATTTTACTGTCGAACCGAATGGTAACTTAAATTGATCCCAGGCGACGATGTGCCCCTGCGGAGCCCAGGGCAGGTCACGCTTGAGCACGCATCGCGTATTCAAAAAGACCTCCCTGCATCCAAGATCGTTCGGAAGCACCGGCAGGGCCAGTTCAAATTCAGCCATTGCGCCTGGCGTAACGGCAGGCAGCTCACACGTGCCCGTATGAAGAATGCGGCCATCTGCTACGAGTTCCCATTCCAGACGAAGGTGTGACAGATCCGAGTCATGGTGTTTATTCGTGACCACCAGCCGCACGGGCGAGCTCGAACACAGGCGCAGGGCGACAGGAGCCTGGATCTTTTTCACCTCAAAGGCGCCGGGATGGGGGCGCAAGTCAGCCCCGACAATGCCGTTCAGCACCTGAGTAGGATCTTCTCCGACCGCAGCATAATCGAACGCTTCGCCGAGATCATTGCCGTAGCCGTAGATCTTGCGTCCATCAGGGTGGGTGAACAGGATCGCCTTGTCGGCCCAATCCCAGATGAACCCGCCCTGGAATGCAGGGTATCGATCCACGAAGTCCCAGAATTTTTTAAAATTGCCGGATGCATTACCCTTCGCGTAGGCATACTCGCACATGATCATGGGTCTTTTTTCGTCCGGGTTTTCCATGACCTTCTGAACCCAATCGAGTCCCGGATACATCGGCACCATAATGTCGCTGGTCAACGGACCGGGGTTACAGCCTTCATATTGTACCGGACGGGTCGGATCAAAAGAACGGATCCAGTTGGCCATAGCCGCATGGTTTGCTCCCTGCATGGATTCATTGCCCAGTGACCAGAAGCAGATGCAGGGATGGTTGCGGTCCCTTAGCACCATGCGGGTGGCTCGCTCGAGGTAAGCCCCGGCCCAAACGGGATCGAGTGAGAGCAGCCCGCCGACTCCATGGGTCTCGAGGTTCGCCTCGTCAACTACGCAGAGGCCAAGTTCATCACACAAGTCATACCAGCGGTTGGCGTTGGGATAATGCGACGTGCGGACGGCGTTGAAATTGAGCTGCTTCATGAGAAGGATGTCACGGCGCATATCCTCGTCCGTCACGGCACGTCCGTGCTCCGGATGAAATTCATGCCGGTCAACGCCTCGCACCACCAGCCGACGCCCATTCAGGAGGACCTGGCGGTTTTTGATTTCAATCTGGCGGAACCCGACGCGGTAACTCTGGATATCGATCGTTTTCCCCTCTGTGTCGGTGAGCAGCATGAGCAGCGTATAGAGGTAGGGGTTTTCAGGTGACCATTTGTGCGGAGCGGGGATAGCCAGGTTGAAGCGGGCAGCGCCCTTTTCGCAAGGCTCCCCATACATGCTGGTCTGGCCGGGGAAGGTGCCTGCCGGAGACTCGGCAATCACTTTTCCGGCAGCATCCAGTAATCGAACTACGGCCTGTAGACCTTTATATTCGCTGATTTTTGATGTGGAGGCGGGTTGTGCGGGCAACGATCGCGTTTCCAGGTAGACCGTAGCATCGATGACCGCGTCGGAGTAATTTGCGTCAAAAGTCGTGCGGATACGGAAATCGCGGATATGCACAGGGGGACGGGCCGCGAGCCAGACGCTGCGCTGGATTCCGCTCATCTGCCAGTAATCCTGATCCTCCAGGTATGTTCCAGAGCAATAACGCAGCACTCGTACCGCAATGAGGTTCCGGCCGGGCCGCAGGAAAGGCGTGATGTGGAACTCCGAGGGCAGGCGGCTGTCTTCCGCATAGCCGACTTCATGACCGTTGATCCAAACATGGAAAGCGGAATCCACCGACTCGAAGATCAGGCGCATATCGCGCTCCAGCCAGGAGGCGGGGATCTCAAAGGTTCGCCGGTAGCATCCGGTCGGATTATGATCCGGCGGGAAAGGCGGGTTCGCTTTGAACGGGTAGGCAATGTTGGTGTAGATCGGGCGATCTTTGCAGTCTGGCTCCAATTGCCAGTTGCCAGGTACGGTTAATTGTCCCCAGCCGCTGTCATCAAACGTCTCTTTCCAGAAATCCTGAGGAACCTCTAGTGGAGCAGGAGCCAGGTGGAAGCGCCATGGGCCGTCCAGCGACAACGCGCACTCATCGTGAACCCCCATCGGGGCATGGGTCGCCTCACGGTTACGGCCAGAAATAGCCGGATCTTCCCATTCATGGCGGATGCGTCTCACGGCAAGCCGTTCCTTTCAGTGTCCTGAAAATTAGTTGGACTTGTATCCCTGCTCCACTTTGGCCGCCACGTCGAGATAGCCGATTTCGATCTGGTAAATCTGCTTGAAACACTCCATCGCTTCGGCGGCGCGATCAGTGATTTCATAGATGGAGCCAAGCTCATAAACCACGGCTTTCTTGGTGTCGTCCATGACAGGCAATTCGGCGACCGCCTGCTGAAGTTGGTCGATGGCCATATCGTATTGTTGTTTGGCTCTGAAGCAGCGGCCGATATAAAATAGAGATTGGATGCGGCGTTGGGCGTTGCGTTGGGAGGCTTGGAATTGCTGAATGGCTTCATTGATCCGGTTTTGATCGAACAGCATGACCCCGAATTCATACTTCAATTGCAGGTCATTCGGGTAACGCGACACACGATCTTGCAAGTCGTTGGCCATGAATAATTCACGATCCTTCTGTTTTTCTTCTGCGGCAGCAGTCATGCCGGCGGCGGTGAGCTTGGCGATTTCCTCGTCCATCATCTGAATTTGAATGGCGCTGATAGTCTGATCGATCTGCGGATCGCGACCGCCTGAAACGTTTTGTGCCTCCTGAAGTGTGGTGACGGCTTCAGTAAACATTTTGCTGTCCCGGTAAAGATTTGCCAGAGCGCGCCGATAATTCATATTCCCGGGTTCACGCTTAATTCGCGCCTTGTTTTCTTCGATCATGATGACGGTGTCGTTCTTGTCCACCACGGCCTTGGATTCGCGGGCCAGCGAATCCGACTCTTTTCGATCACGGATAAGATCGGTGAATTTCGTGCCTTTGGTTCCGACCTTTTCCCAGCCGTCCTTGGACATGCTGTCGATGGCCATGGCGTCTTTCAGAAGTTTCAGAGCGGCACTATCCTGCGGTTTAAGTTCGCAGAGCGTCTCAAAGCATTCGCGGGCCAGGCGGGGTTGGTCGGTTTCCATGTAAAGTCGCCCCAAGCGCTCCAAAAGCTCGGCATCATGCGGGTAATGCTCCTTGGTGCTGGCCAGGGTTTGGATGGCAATTTCAGGCTCACCGGCGGCCATGGCAGCCTTGTCGAGGAGCTTGATGTAACTCAAATTCAGGGGGTCTTTTAAAAGCAGTTTTTCGGCGGCCTGTAACGCCTCCATGGGTTTGGATTTAAGGAGTGCTTGAGCCTTGATCAGGTTGGAAAATCCCGTGACTGAAGAAATGAGGTGGGTGAGTTGTCCGCCCCCCTGGCTTTTAAATCTTTTGATCTCAGCTGCCCGAAGAAATTTCCGAGCCTTATGGAGACGGGGTTCCAAGGCCAGGCAGGATGTGAACATATCGATGGCATAATCCAAATTCCCGCGCTCCATGGCCACAAATCCACGATTGAACAAATCCTTAATTTTTTGTGGAACCTGTTCAAGAGTCACTTCAGCCATTGATCATACCCCTTGTAAAATTGATGTGAGCTGTATGTCGCTTGACATACTCTTATTGGGTATATCAAAGTGCATGGTTTACGGCTATAAAAAATCATTACACAAACAGGGGCTGAGACGGTGGTAAGGAACATGTCGATAGCGGGAAGAATATGGGTGGGATTGATTCCCTTCGTATGGCTTCTGATGGTTTTTCCGATGCCGGCTTCTGCTGTGGTGTTCCGGGGGTTGGGCTTGAATGAAGTCATGGCTTCCTATGGCTTTGGTGCTCCCGCTGAATATGGTAAGAGTGCCGTGTACCGCAGCCGGACTGCCACGGTGATTTTTGAGGCTGGAAGCAGGCGGGTCGTGGTGAACGGGCTTTCGCTCTATTTGAACCGGAGTGTGCTGAAGGCCGCGGGGAACTGGGTCATTGCTCCGGTTGATGCCGTGGATACGGTCGGGGCTATATTGTTGCCTTCGCGGGCCTTGCGGAAAGCCTCGTCCGCCCTGGTTGTTCTTGATCCGGGGCATGGCGGGGCTGATCCCGGTACGGGGCAAGGTTCCCTTCAGGAAAAGGGGTTTACGCTGGATATTGCCAAGCGGGTGCGGGCCCGGCTTCGGGAAAACCATGTTGATGTGATGATGACACGGGATCGGGATACGACCATGACGTTGGAGGAGCGGTGTTGGCGGGCGGATCGTTATGGCGCGGATGTCTTTGTCAGCGTTCATTTTAATGCCTCCCGGAATCAGGCCATATCGGGGGTTGAAACCTATATCGTTCCCGCTTCGGGCTATCCTACGACGGTGGAATTGGAGCAGAATGTCCCCGCCGTGAAACGCAGGGATTGTCCTGGCAACCGGTTTGATGGGGCTAATGTGGTGCTGGCCCAATATTTGCACAAGGGGCTGATGGCGCATACCGGTGCACTAGACAGGGGGATCCGGCGGGCCCGGTTTTATGTTATTCGGAATGCGAATTGTCCAGCAACCCTGGTGGAATGCGGGTTTTTATCCAACCGCAAGGAATCCAGCAAAATACTGGATGATGATTATCGGGATCGAATTGCCGAAGGGGTGTCGCGAGGGATTCTCACTTATCTTAGCCGGGTACGTCAGCAGCATTTGCCGCCAGTTAAAAACATGTGAGAGTTGACACCGCGAATTAGTGGCACTAAGGTTTCGGCATTGTTTTGAGTTTTACTACCATTTCATGGTGTTTTTCCAAGGGAGAGTGAGTTGTGATTACTGCAAGAGTGATTGGTGCCAGCGGGTATGGCGGCGTGGGAATTATCGAGCTGTTATTAGGCCATCCGGACGTCAAAATCGCCGGGCTTGTCAGCTTGACGGATGTCGGCGTTCCGATCAGTCAGCTTTACCCCCATCTGACTGGTGCCTGTGACATGGTGGTGATGGCCCCCACAGATCCCGGCGTTAAGCAGTCGGTGGATGTGGTGTTTATGGCCACGCCGGATGGCGTGGGGATGAAGCTCGGGCCCGAGGTGCTTGCGAGCGGCGCCAAACTGGTCGATTACAGTGGCGATTTCAGATTCAATACCCCGGAGAGCTATGCGGCTTATGCCTCCCGGATTGGCCGCGACACCCAGCATGCCTCGCCGGAGCTTCTTTCTGAAGCCGTTTACGGAGTACCCGAACTGCATCGCGGCAAGATTAATTCTCGGCGGCGGGTAGTCGGAAATCCAGGGTGTTTTGCGGTGAGTTGCATTCTGGGCCTGGCACCGGCGGTGAAGCACGGCTTGATCGATCCGTTCAGCGCGATTTGTGATTGCAAGACCGGGGTTTCTGGAGCAGGGAAAAAACTCAACGCGTCATTTCACTATCCCGCGCGCTATGAAAATGTAAATGCCTATAAACTCGCCGGGCACCAGCACGTCTGCGAAATTGAGCGGGAGTTGAGTCTGCAGGCCGGAACGGATATCCGGGTGACTTTTACAGCGCAGGTCGTGCCGGTATGCCGGGGCATTCTTTCCTGTCTCTACGGCCAATTGACGGCGGAAACCAGGGTTGAGGATGTCATCGGCTTGTATCGGGAGTTCTATAAGGACAGTCCGTTTGTCCGGATTTATGACCGCAATGCCGCCATAGGAACCATGCATGTCCGGGGCACCAACTACTGCAACCTGATTGTTGACGTGGATGCCCGAACCCAGAAATTACGGGTGATTGCCCATATTGATAATTTAGTCAAAGGGCAGGCAGGCTCTGCGCTCCAGAATATGAACCTGTTGTTTGATCTGCCGGAGACGACGGGATTGACCAGGGTAGGGATGTATCCGTAAGACTACGAATTTGAAAAAGTGATGAATTAAGGATTGAAAAC
>JBAWZF010000061.1 GCA_037143175.1 bacterium | reverse complement strand
GTCGAACCTGTAATCTTCTGATTCGAAGTCAGATGCCTTGTCCATTAGGCTACAGGCGCACAAATACCAGCCAATTCAGTTGGGGGCGTATGTTGGCGGGTTACTTCATGCGAGTCAAGCTTGAGTTCGCAGCATTAAAGCTCTAGTATTATCGACTATTTTGGATCCAGTAACCATTAACCCTTAACCGGTAACTTAAACCTATGGCACCACAATTTGTATTTCAGACGCAGAATCTGACGAAGATGTATAACGATAAGACGATCTTTCAGGATATCAGTCTGTCGTTTTACTATGGGGCGAAAATCGGCATTGTGGGGGAAAATGGCTCGGGAAAAACCACCCTGTTGCGTATTTTGGCAGGTCTCGATAATGACTTTATGGGTTCGGCCGCTCTAGGCAAGGGGATGCGGGTGGGGTATGTGCCGCAGGAGCCTCAGTTAAACCCTGCGAAAACAGTAAGGCAGAACCTTGAGGAGGCTCTGGAGCCGGTTCATGCGTTGATACGCCGTTATGATGAGGTGGCCGATAAGATGGGGGAAAAACTTCCCAAGCCTGAGATGGATAAGCTGATGGATGAGATGGGGCGCCTTCAGGACCAGATAGACAGTATGGATGCCTGGGAAGTGGATCGACTGATTGATGTGGCTTCTGATGCGTTGGTGCTGCCGCCCGATGATGCCGATGTGACCAAGTTATCAGGCGGTGAGCGGCGCCGCGTGGCCTTGTGTAAAGTTCTTTTGGAAAAACCTGATATGCTCCTGCTTGATGAGCCTACCAATCATCTGGATGCGGAGACGGTGTCCTGGCTCGAAACCACGTTGCGTGAATATCATGGTACGGTGATTATCGTTACCCATGACCGCTATTTCCTGGATCACATCACCAAGTGGATTCTGGAACTGGACAATGGGCGTGGAATTCCTTTTGAAGGCAACTATTCCTCCTGGCTCAAACAGAAGGCTGAACTCTTAAGGCAGGTGGAGAAGAAGGAAAGCCAACGCCAGAAAGTGCTGGCCAATGAGTTGGAATGGCTGGGAACTTCTGCACTCGGCCGACGCACGAAAAGCCAGGCCCGTATTTCCAGATATGAGGAACTTTCAAAGGAGCGTTTTGAGGCACGTAAAGATGATGTCTCGATTCAAATTGTTCCGGGCCCGCATTTGGGGAACAAGGTGGTGATTCTGGATGAAGTGACCAAGGGCTATGGCGGAGCGAATCTGTTGGACCAGGTGTCGTTTAATCTGCCTCGTGGCGCGGTGGTGGGGGTAGTGGGGCCCAATGGATGCGGAAAGACAACCCTGTTCCGCATGATTGTGGGCCAGGAACAGCCTGACAAGGGCGTCGTGACTATTGGCGAAAGTGTCGTGCTGTCTTATGTGGATCAACATCGTGATGCGTTACGTGATGATTTGACGGTATTTGAGGAAATCACCAACGGTCGGGAAGAGGTGGAAATGGGTGATCGTACGATGAATTCGCGCGCCTATCTGTCACGCTTCAACTTCCGTGGCGCCCAGCAGCAGAAAAAAGTTGGGAAACTGTCAGGTGGTGAGCGTAATCGCGTTCATTTGGCCAAGATGCTGCGGCGGGGTGGCAATGTGTTGTTGCTCGATGAGCCGACCAATGATTTGGATGTCAACACGATGCGTGTCCTGGAGGAAGCCATTATGGAATTCCCCGGCTGTGCCATGGTCATCAGTCACGATCGATATTTTTTAGATCGTATTTGCACGCACCTGTTGATTTTTGATGGGGATGGTAAATTGCGGTGGTTCGAGGGAAATTTTGCGGACTATGAGGAGAAAGTGCTGGCAGGCAACAGCGAGCGTCTGCTTCATCGCCGTGGTAAATACAAGAGACTTGCACTGAGATAAGGTTTATCTTTTTCTTGGCGTCATAAAGCGGGGTGGGGTATTCTTATGGCTGTGAAAATGAATTCAAAATTTATTGTACGTAATGCGGGCTTTACGGATGCGGATGGGATTTACAGTCTGATCAAGGCCTATCCGAAAGAACTCCTGCCGCGTCCCATTTCTGATATCGCAGAGAATATCGATCGTTTTATTGTCTGCGAGAAAAACGGACAGATTGTTGGAACGGTTTCCTGGTCAATTTTACCTGAGATAGGCCATGCCCGGCATCCGTCGGTTGAAATCAAATCTCTTTCAGTGAAGCGGAGTTTTCGGAAACACGGTGTGGGCCGCATGCTGGTTGAGGCCGCCATTGCGCGGATTCAAGTTCTGAAACCTTCTCAGTTGATTGTATTGACCTTCACCCCCGGTTTTTTTGCCAAGATGGGGTTCCATGAGGTCCCGAAGGCTTCGCTCATGCATAAACTCTATATGGGTTGCATTAACTGTGCGAAATACGATTCGCCCTTTACTTGTCCCGAAGTCGCCATGGCGATGGATGTTTGAACCTATCGCCTATGACTCCATTTGTTCATCTCCACGTTCACACTGAATACAGCATGCTGGATGGAGCTTGCCGCATTAAGGATATTGCGGCAGCCGCTCAGGCCATGGAGATGCCCGCGCTGGCGATTACTGACCACGGAGTCATGTATGGGTCGGTTCCTTTCTATGAGGCCACCCGCGAAAAAGGGGTTAAGCCGATTATCGGGTGTGAATCCTATGTGACTTCCGGCAGTCGCTTCGACCGGAAAACTGAAAACTCCTCGAAATCCCATGCCAACCATTTGGTATTGCTGGCGAAGAATGAAACGGGGTATCGGAATTTGGTCAGGCTGATCAGTGCTGCCCATCTGGAAGGGTTTTATTATAAGCCCCGCATTGATCATGAAATCCTGGCAAAATATTCCAATGGACTGATTGGTCTCTCCGCCTGCTTGAAAGGTGAAATCCCCGAGCGACTGAGGGATGATGATGAAGACGGGGCACTTAAGTTGGCCGGACTCTATTCTGACATTCTGGGCAAAGATAATTTCTATCTTGAAGTTCAGGATCATCTGATGCCGGAGCAACGCAAAGTCAACAAGGCGTTGGCGGCGTTGGCTAAGAAAACAGGATTGGGGTTGGTCGCGACCAATGATGCCCATTACTTGAAGCGGGAACATGCCGCCGCACACGAAGTCATGCTGTGTCTCCAAACTCAGACCGTCATGAGTGACGCCAAGCGCATGAAATATCCTTCTTCCGAGTTTTATTTCAAGAGTGGAGATGAGATGGCTGCGATTTTTCGGGATATTCCGGAATCCATTACCAATACCCTTAAAATCGCCGAATGTTGTAACTATGAATTTGAGTTTGGCGGGCTTCATTTTCCACTTTTCAAAGTCCCTGTGGATATTACGCAAAAGGATTACCTGCTCAACTTGTGTCACAAGGGGTTGTTGAAGAGATATGGGGTTCAGGCTCTCAATCAGCCGATAGATGAGCGTGAAAAAGAACTCGTGACGAGGTGTTTGTATGAGCTTTCCATTATTGAGCGGATGGGGTTCATCAATTATTTCCTGGTGGTGTGGGATTTCATCAATTTCGCCAAGACCAAGGGAATACCTGTTGGGCCTGGACGTGGGTCCGGTGCGGGAAGTCTGGTGGCCTATCTTCTTGAAATCACCGGTATTGACCCCATTCGTTATGATCTGATTTTTGAGCGTTTTCTGAACCCTGAACGAGTATCCCCGCCTGACTTCGATATTGATTTTTGTCAAACCCGGCGCGGCGAGGTGATTGAGTATGTCAAGGACAAGTATGGGCGTGAAAATTGTGCCCAGATCATTACCTTTGGTTCGTTAGGGGCTAAGACCGTGATTCGAGATATCGGGCGTGCTTTGGAATTGCCTTATTCCGAGTGCGACCGGCTGGCCAAGATGATTCCCGATGATCCCAAGATTACTTTGGCGAAGGCACTGGAACTGAATCCTGAATTCAAGAAGGCCTCTGTAACAGAACCGAATTGTACGCGAATTCTTGAATATGGGGTCGTGTTGGAGGGCCTGTTGCGTAACGCCGGTACACATGCGGCTGGTGTTGTGATCGGTGAAAAACCGCTGATTGAGATTGTTCCGTTGACGCTGGATAAAGAAGATCAGGTTATTACACAATATGCCATGGATCCCATCGGGAAAATTGGTCTTTTGAAGATGGATTTTCTCGGCCTGAAGACCCTGACCGTGATTCAGGAAGCAGTGGATTGGGTCAAGTCTACCCGAGGGGTGAGCGTGGATATTGATACCATTCCCATGGATGATTTGAAAACCTTTGAGCTGCTGCAGCGGGGTGATACCGTGGGGGTATTCCAGTTTGAATCTGGAGGCATGCGCGACAATTTGCGCAAACTCTGCCCTACGATCATTGATGAGATTATCGCTATGAATGCCTTGTATCGGCCGGGGCCGATGCAGTTTATTGATAGCTTTATTAATCGCAAGCATGGTCGCGAAAAAACCGAGTTTGGCCATCCCCTTCTTGAGCCGATTCTCAAGGGGACCTATGGCTATATGATCTATCAGGAGCAGGTTCAGCGGGTGTCCAATGTGCTGGCCGGTTTTTCCCTTGCGATGGGCGATAATCTCCGTCGTGCCATCTCCAAGAAGAAGGCCGGTGAAATGGCCAAGATGCGCGAGAAATTCATTGAGGGGTGTGCCAAAACAAACAAGATTCCGGCCGCCAAGGCGCAGGAAATCTATGATATGATCGAAAAGTTTGCAGATTATGGGTTCAATAAATCCCATAGCGCGGCCTACAGCGTGGTCGCCATGCAAACGGCTTACCTGAAGGCGCATTACCCTGAAGAATTCATGTCTGCTCTTCTTTCGAGCGAAATGGGGAATATGGATAAGATCCCTGTATTCGTGGTTGAATGCCGGGCCATGGGGTTGGAGATTCTTCCTCCCCATATCAACGAAAGCGAAGTCCGATTCAGTCCCACAAAGGGGGCGGTTCGTTACGGGCTTGCGACCATCAAGAATGCCGGCGAAGCGGCTTGTCGCGAGATTGTGTCGGAACGGAAGCGGAATGGGCACTACAAGGGCCTCATGGACTTCTTTAGACGGTTTCAGGGGCAAGTTATCAATAAGAAGGTCGTTGAAAGTTTAATCAAGGCCGGAGCATTTGATTTTCCGGGTAGTGATCGTGCCCGATTGTTTGGCGGGATTGATTTTGCCCAGAATCGAGCCAATGCCGCCGCACGCGATAAAGCGTCGGGGCAGGGGAGTTTATTTGATCTTATGCCTGTTGAACCCCAGGTCACGGCCGATGATGGGTCGTTACCTCAGGCTGATAAATGGTCGGAAGGGCAGCTATTGGCTCAGGAGCGTGAACTGCTGGGAATCTACATGAGCGGGCATCCGCTGAGCCAGTATTCTAAGTTGCTTGAGCGCTATCAGTTGACCAACGTGGAAGGCTTGAAGTCAATTAAATCGGGAGAGCAGACCCGAATTGGGGGCTTGATATCCGAGTTATTGCCTCGTATGACCAAAAAGAAGGAGCCTATGGCCGTGCTGAAGCTGGAGGATCTGGATGGGAGTATCGAGGTAGTGGTCTATCCTGATGCCTATTTGGAGTACAAGCCAGTGTTAGCTCAGGACCAGGCGGTGATGCTTTGTGGGGAAGTGCGGCTGGATGATGAGAACAGGCTCCGTATCATCGCCAGCGAGGTCTATCCGCTTAAAGATTCCCCCTCATTGTTCGTCGAAAAATTCAGTCTGCACCTCACGGCCGGCAGAGTGAGCGAGGACCCTTCGATCCTGGAGAAAATCCGTGATGTTCTGGAGCTTCATCCCGGGCAGACGATGGTAAATTTGTGCCTGGAATATCAATCGGGGGAAAAGGTATTTCTTGATACCAGCAGCAATTTTAAAGTTACTTGTGACGAATCCCTGATTCAGGAGTTAGAACATATTCTCGGGGAAGATATGGTGTATGTGCAAGTGGCCAAAACGCCCTGTCGGAAGCCGAAGCGCGAGACGCTTTGGCGAAAAGAATCAAACTTTGGACGCACTGGATAATTACCCATGGAGTCTGCAATCAACACGGTGGTCGCCTATTCCCTCAGAACTCCTGATGGGACTGTCTATGGCCCTGTTGATATTGTCACTTTATGTGTTTGGGCGACTGATGCACGAGTCATTCCCGGCTGTGAATGGTCGGAAAATCGTGACGTCTGGTTTCCTGTGGAAAAAATCCCTGAACTGCGTCTCAACTGGTCTGTTCAGTTTGCGGATGGCACACTCTATGGCCCGTTAAATCTTCTGGCAATATGGGTGCTGGCCTCGGAAAACTCCATTCCGCCTGGAGTCAAACTAAGTGAGCTCGGAACTAAGCGTGAGGCGATCCTTGACCATTCGCTGCTGCCTCTTCTGGTTGAGGAATTCCATCAGATGCTGGCAGGTTGCGGGGCTTTGATGAGTACGGCCCTTGTGGCTTTGCGTGGAGCCCATCGTGGGGTTTTGAATGAAGCGGAGGAATGCAGCTCAAGATTGAGGGCCTTAAAGGCAAAGCTGGAGAATGCCGATCAGGATCTGGCTGTTTCCATGAGACTGAATGAGGCGCTCTCTCATCAATTGAGTGAAGCTCAGAAAACCCTTCAGAACCGGGATGCCGAAATCCGGAAACTGGAGTCTGCTGCGACGCAAGATAAGGCTCAGGCTGATACGCAGATTCAGCAATTGGAGTCCGCCGTAGCTCAAGGTAAAATTCGGACTGATACCCAGATCCGGAAACTGGAGAGCGAGGTAGCCCTTGGCAAAAATCAGGCCGAGGCGCAGGCGATTGAAATGCGCTCAAAAATAACGGCCTTGGAGGAAGCTCAGCAGCGAGCCAGCCTGCTCGCCACCCAACTGGTTCACGTGCAAGAAGGAGCGCAAAAGTTACTGACAGAAGAGCGTGCCGCCTGGTTGAAGGAATCTCAGGGCGCACTCCAGAAAAAAGAGACTTTGATTCAGCAACTGGAGGCTGCTGTGGCTCATGGTAAAATGCAGGCGGATTCACAGGCCACTGAAATGCAATCCAAAATAGCCTTGGGGGACAAAGCCTTGCAAGAAGTACAACAACGTTCAGTCGCCCTTATTGCCCAGCTTGCGCAAGCGCAAGAGAACTATCAGGTATTGGTACATGAATCTGCCAGTAAAGAAAAAGAGTCTGCCGTCAAGTTCCAGCAGATTGAGCAGGATGTATTAGCCTCAACTGAGTTGGTCGCGAAAACGATGCGTGAAGTGGATCGGAGAGAAGGTCAGTTGCGGGATTTGCAGAAAAAACTGGATGAAAAACGGCCTGTTTTTTCAACTCAGGGTACAGTCGTTGAGGCGGAAGTGATTCATACTGAGGTGCTTCAGGCCGAAGTGCTCGTGACCGAAGAGGCGGGGGATTGGACTGAAGTATCCGGTTCCGGACAACCGGACAAGGCCGACGGTAAACATGAGAAAACTGGAAATACGTCCGGAATTTTGAATAGTGTTGAGGCCCGACTCCAACAGGAGTTGCGGCAATGGGAAGTGTTGAAGCGTGAGCAGGAAAATCAGAAAAGAACCGGTGGGAAGTGGTTCAGGCGGAAATAATTATGACAGATAATAAAATCAGTTCAGATCCCGATAATAAGGGTGTTGAGGGGCTTACCGAGGTTTTGCGCTTACAGGCAGAAGCGCTGTCACGTATTTCCGAGCGCATGGCAGGAATGAATCAGGCGAGCAGTAAGTTTTCTCCCCCGCCTTCTGTAAAGGCGCAACACAGTGATGGACTGCATTTGCCGGTATTGGCCGCTGATTCAGCGCTGAATGAGGATTCGTTGCCGGTGTTGAATTCGTTCAAACAATTTTTGGATCAGGAGCGCCGTCGTGGGCGAAAGCGCTTTATGTGGGGACTGCTCGGATTTACCGTGGCATTCTCAGGAGTGCTGGCAGTCATTGTATGGATGAACAGTGAGCGCGTCCATGCGCTTAAGGCAGACATCCAGCAAACGAGTACCCGGTTTGACCGATCCCAGCAGGAGGCGAAGGCTGAACTGAAAAGAGAGGCAGAGAAGGCCTCGCAATCTGTGGTAAAGAATACGGCCTCGATACGTTCGGATATCACGCGCAACATCCTGTGGGCTCATTCGACGCTTGCTTCGAATATGACCACTGAGCTGACTGGTCGTGATGATGAGATTGCCCGGTTAAAGGAGAAAGTTTCCACACTTGAAGTGGATAACACCTTGTTGACACGGCAGGTTGCCGAATTGCTTCAGCGGGTTCAAATCATCGAGACGGACTACCTGGATAACCTGGAGCGCCCGCTGTTTGATGGGCGGAGTTCCGAGGCTGTCATTGCGGGGCGCGCCGCCTCAAATGTTCCGCCTACTGACGTTCGGCCTGCTCCCCTGACCATCAATTCCGCCCGGTATGGCCGTTCCATGCAAATGCAGGTTCCGAAAGAATAGGAATAATCCTTTTAGGGAAAATAAAAAGGGGAAGAAGATTACTCTTCTTCCCCTTTTTGATGTTACTAAGTCTAACTTATTGGGCGGCGGGGACGTCCTTTTCCGCCATGGCTGCGCGACGACTGAGCTTGACTCGCCCCTTCTCGTCGATGCCAATGCATTTGACCCACATCTGGTCGCCAACCTTGCACACATCCTCAACGTTCCGGACGTGGCAATCGGCAAGCTCGCTGATGTGAACCAAACCATCACGGCCTGGGAAAATTTCAACGAAACAACCGAATTTTGTGATCCCTGTCACGATACCGTCATAAATGGCGCCTTCTTCCGGTTCGGCGGTGATCATATTGATTTCGCGCAGAGCCAGTTGCATGCCTTCTTCCTTGCTGCTGAAGACCTTGACGACGCCATCGTCATTGATGTCAATTTGAGCGCCGCTGAGTTCGACAATACGGCGGATGTTTTTGCCGCCGGGGCCGATCAGTTCGCCGATTTTATCAATGGGAATGTTGACGACGGTGATACGCGGAGCATGGGGTGACAGATCGTCACGCGGCTTTGCGATCACACTTTCCATGTAGTCGAGGATCTGCATACGTGCGGCACGGCATTTCTCGAAAGCGGCTTCAACCAGGTTCCATTCCAAGCCCCGGATTTTGAGGTCGAGCTGGAAGCCGGTGATACCCTTACGGGTACCGCCCACTTTGAAATCCATATCGCCACAATGGTCTTCGTCGCCAAGAATATCCACGACAAGCTTGGTTTTGCCAGGCGCCGTGAATAAACCGCAGGAAATGCCGGCCACCGGACTGGTGATCGGAACGCCCGCATCCATCAAGGCCAAGGTGCCCACGCAGATGCTGGCCATTGAGCTGGATCCATTCGAGCCCATAATGTCTGAGAGCAGACGAATGGTGTAAGGATAATCCTGAGGAATGACTTCAGCCAATGCGCGTTCAGCCAAATTACCGTGTCCGATTTCCCGACGTCCGGGAGATCCGAATCGGCCGGTTTCGCCGACGCTGTAGGGCGGGAAGTTATAGTGAAGCATGAAGGATTTCGAGGTAGGGCCGCCAGTGATGGCGTCCATATCTTGAGCATCCTTGTTTGTTCCGAGCGTCACGGTGCCCAAGGCGTGGGTTTCACCGCGGCCGAAAAAGGCCGAGCCGTGGACGCGCGGGAGCAATCCGACCTTGGCAAATAACGGGCGAACTTCGTTTTCGCCACGACCGTCAATGCGTTTGCCCCGTTCCAGAACGTTTTCACGAACCACCGCGATGCTCAACTCGTCCATCGTGGCGCGTAACTGTTCCTTGGTGATGGTAGGGAAGGCCTCGGTCATTTTGGCTTTCAAGCCATCCTTGATTTTGCCCACAGTCGCATTCCGCTCCTGTTTGCCTGCAATCAAATAAGCTTGTGATAGCTCAGCACCAGCGAATTTGCGTGCCGCGTCGATGAAGGTGGTATCAGCCGGCGGCTCAACAATGACCTTGTCCGGAAGACCGGCCAATTTGCGAAGCTCAAGCTGGGCGTCGATCAGTTTCACGCACTGTTCGTGGGCGAAACGCATCGCGGCCACCAGGTCAGCTTCAGAAAGCTCTTTGGCATCCCCTTCGATCATGGTCGGGGTATTGCGATTACCGGCGTACACCAGGTCCAAATCGCTTTGTTCTCGTTCCAGAACGGTGGGGTTGACTACGAACTTGCCGTTAACGCGACCCACACGCACTCCGGCGATAGGACCGTGAAAAGCCAAGTCCGAGAGCGTCAATGCTGCGCTGGCGCCCACGATATTCAGGACATCGGCAGCATTTTCCCCATCGGCGGAGAGCAACGTGCCCACGAGTTGAACATCATTGCGGTAGCTTTCAGCAAAGAGCGGGCGAATGGGCCGGTCGGTAAAGCGGGCGGCCAAAATCTCGTTCTCTGACGGGCGGCTTTCGCGTTTGAAAAATCCGCCAGGGAATTTTCCGGCGGCGGAGAAACGTTCGCGGTATTCCACCTGTAAAGGGAAATAGTCGATTCCTTCACGAGGGGAGTCTGAGGCACAGGCGGTCGACAGGATGATGGTATCCCCGAGACGAACGGTTGCGGCACCTTTGGCTTGGAGAGCCAGAAGGCCCGTCTCAAGGGTAATGACTTTGTCGCCGATGGCGACAGATACTGAAACTTCTTTCATGATTACTTTCTAAAATTGACGTTATAAAAGCAGAACACTTCCGTTAAGTGCAGAGCACCAGCGGAGAGAGTTCTGACTGATTGCCGAATGGCATTAGCGGCGAAGTTTAAGACGTTTGATGACGTCTTGATAAATGGCTTCGTCCTTGGTCTTCATGTAATTGAGCAAGCGACGGCGTGCACTTACCATTTTGAGCAGACCATAGCGGGAGCTGTGATCCTTTTTGTGGAGTTTCAGGTGCTCTGTGAGCTCCTCAATCCGGCGTGTTAACAAGGCAACCTGAACTTCAGATGAACCGGTGTCTTTTCCGTGTCTCCGAAACTCCTTCTGAACTGTGCTCTTCTCTGTGGAATCCATACTGTGTTTGAGCCCTAATCCCTTTCTTTTCTTAACTTAATACTCTTATTTGTTACGTTCACTATAATATCGGGGTGCCACTTTTGTAAAGTACCGATCCATAATTTTTTCACGGAGGCGGAAGCCAGTGTTTGACGGGCTTTGATCTCATCCTTACGGATCTGATGAATCAAGGTTTTAAGATCCGGGTACTTCTTCTCATGACGGAGTTTTCTTAGGAAAAATACTTCAAGTTGACGTCCATACAGGTTTTGTTTGGTATCTAAAAGATATACCTCCACCAGCGGTTTTTTGACTGGTGCGACGGTTGGGCGGAATCCGAAATTCACCATTCCCGGGAAGGATTTTCCGTTAAAAATCGTTTGAACGGCATAAACACCGGTAGGAGGGTGTGCTTCGTTACAGGGAGCGAGATTGGCCGTTGGATAGCCAATCTTGCGTCCGATTTGATTGCCATGTCTGACGGTTCCCAGAATACTGTAGGGGCGACCCAGCAGGGCGGTTGATTCTCCGAGTTTTCCGGAAATAACAGTATTCCGGATCCTTGTACTGGATATCGGTTGGCCCCCGCGACGTACGGCTTCAATCTGGTGAATGGAAATGCCAGGATGGTGCGCTGCCCAATCGCACAACATCTGATGATTACCCTGACCTTTATGCCCGAAGTGCCAGTCATCGCCCATAAAAATGGCGGCGAGAGATGGAATGTCCCGTTCAAGTTTCTTCAGAAATGAGGCAGCCTGAATGGCTGCAAATTTCCGATTGAAAGGAATCAGGAGGCAGCCATCAAGTCCGAATTGCTGCAAGAGATGCAATTTGTGGGGGGAAGTGGTCAACATACGTGGTGCGGCGTCGGGATTCAAGATCTTCAGAGGGTGCGGGTCGAACGTCATCGCCCAGGCTTCCCCTCCAATTTTGCGGGCATGTTCGATCGTTCTCCGCAGTACGTTCTGATGGCCAAGATGGACTCCATCGAAGAAGCCTACGGCAAGACAGATAGGGCGTTTGCGCTCGCTCAGGCCGGACATGTGACGGACAATTTTCATGTCAGTCTTCCTGAATGATGCCCCCAAGGGAGTGGAGAGGCATCACTACATTAAGCAAATCCACCTGTTGCATGGACAGTAATTGATCCATAGTGACGGCATGACTGACATTGTAGCCGGCAGATTCGGTTCGGCGAAGTTGTGAAAGATGAGCTCCCACGCCCAGCGCTTCTCCAATGTCATGACACAGGGTACGGACGTAGGTGCCCTTGCTGCATCGGAGGACGAATGTCCCGCACGGAGGAGCGTAATCGAGGAGCCGAAACTCATAGAGGTGGATAAAGCGGGGTTTGCGCTCGATTTCCTCGCCTTTTCGGGCAAGTTTATAAAGCGGAACTCCAGCCATTTTGATCGCCGAGACCATGGGCGGGATTTGAAACATGTCGCCTTTGAATTTCGAAATGGCATCTTCAAGTTGAGCGCGAGTAATTCCCGAGGCGTCGGTTTCCTTGAGGACAACGCCTTCAGCGTCCTGCGAGTCCGTTGTGACGCCCAGTGTAATGGTGCCTTCGTAGGTTTTGTCGGATGTCATGAAGCGATTTGAAACCCGAGTCCCTCGGCCCAGAAGGATGACCAGCAGTCCCGTTGCGGCCGGGTCAAGTGTCCCCCCATGGCCGACTTTCTTCAGATTGAAATGCCGGCGAATTTTATACACGACATCGTGGGAGGTCGGCCCGGCCGGCTTATCGACCAGTAATATTCCGTCAAAAGGGTCCGTTCGGTTCATGCCGGTTCCGTGGTATCCGAATCCTTCTGCGATTCGGCGGGGATGGGGATTTTAGAGAGAATATCCAGCACGTGATCGCCCTGCTCAATGGAGGTATCCAGTACAAAGGTCAGGCGTGGCGTATATTTCAGAATGACCGCCTTGGCTACTTCGGACTGGATGTCGGCGTGGCAAAGCTGAAGTTGACGCAACATTTTGCGCCGCTCATGTTCATGGCCACGGATGGAGACGAGGACACGGGCATCGTGCAGATCAGGACTGACAATGACATGGGTCACGGTCGTGGACGACATGTCAAATTCAGTTTGGTCAATTAGCCGGTAAAGCACCACGCTAATTTCGCGACGAAGCAGTTCGTTAATTCTGATCAGGCGATCGGTCTTCATAATCCGCTTGCCCCGCGTTACAGGGTTTGGGCGATACGCTCTACTTCATAGAACTCAAGCACGTCGCCTTCGGCATAAGCCGTGAAGTTGTCCAGACGAATTCCGCACTCCTGGCTTTCTTTGACTTCACTGACGTCGTTTTGGAAGCGACGCAATGAGGCGATATTGCCTTCGAAAAGAACACTGCCCTTACGCTTGACCCGTGCCTTGAGGCGAGAGGTGATGCGCCCGCTCATGCACATACAGCCAGCGATAACCCCGCCCTTGGACATAGAGAAGACCTGTTTGACTTCCGCTTGCCCCATCATCTTTTCACGCAAGATCGGACTCAACAAGCCAGCCATTGCTTCGCGAACCTGATCAATCAGTTCGTAAATAATGCTGTGGAGCCGGATCTCGACACCCTCTTTTTTAGAAATTTTGTTGGCATTTTCATCAATAGATACATGGAACCCGAGGATGATGGCGTCGCAGGCTGCCGCCAGGAGGACGTCATTGGCTGAAATTGTACCCACCCCGCCAAGAATGGTGTTAATGGAGACCTTGTCGCTATTGATTTGCTTAAGGGCGAAATCAATGGCTTCCAGGGAACCCTGCACGTCCGACTTGATTAACACCTTGATCTCCAGGCGATCCTTGTTCTCTTTCAGCTGATCAAAAAGGGTGTTAAGCGAGGCGCGTTTAGGCGCCGTTAGCTGAGCCAGCTTGTTCTTTGCCTGGCAGGCTTCGGCGGCATCACGTGCAGCGCGGTCAGTGGCAATGATTTCAAAAGCCGCACCCGCATCAGGTACTCCTGATAAACCCAGGCATTTGACCGGGGTGGAGGCGTCGGCGGCTTTGACTTTGACCCCGTGATCATTGATCAGTGCGCGAACCCGTCCCCAGTGGGGACCACACAGAATAACGTCCCCGACATTCAAGGTGCCATTTGTGACCAGCAGATTAGCTGTCGGTCCCATGCCGGCTTCCAATTGGGACTCAATAACAAACCCCTTGGCTGGCTGGTTGGGATTGGTTTTAAGCTCCATGACTTCCGCCTGAAGCAGAATCATTTCCAGTAATTCGGGAATTCCCGCACCAGTCATGGCGCTGACGGGACAGACAATGGTTTTGCCTCCCCAATCTTCAGGCGTCATGTTGATGGCCGCCAGTTGCTTTCTGACTTTATCCGGATTTGCCTGAGGAAGATCAATTTTATTGATGGCCACAATAATGGGGACTTCGGCCGCTTGAGCATGCTTAATGGCTTCCAAGGTTTGTGGCATGAGCCCGTCACCGGCGTCTACGACGATGATGGCGATATCCGTCATATTAGCACCACGGGCACGCATGGCCGTGAAGGCTGCGTGACCCGGGGTATCCAGGAACGTGATACTTTTATCGCCCACTTGAACTGTAGAGGCTCCAATATGCTGGGTAATGCCCCCCGCTTCACCCTTTGCGATGGTGGTGTTACGAATTCGATCAAGCAGAGAGGTTTTGCCGTGGTCAACATGGCCCAAAACGGTGACGACAGGAGGCCGATGTGTTTTGACGATAGCCTTGATTTGCTGGATTACTTCGGCTTCGGTCTCTTTTTTAACCAGAGGCTTGTGTTCAATCTTTTTTTCGCGTTCCACGGTAAATCCGTGTTTTTCGGCAATACGAGCGGCATCCTTAACATCAATTTGTTCGTTAATGGAGGCCAGAACGTTCAAGCGCATTAATTCTGCGATCAGTTGGTTGGGGCGAACACCCAAAAAACCTGCGAGATCGCGGACAATGATGGGCCCCTTAAGAATAATGATCTTGCTGCCTTCAGCCGGGGCCTCAGAGGCCGGAGTGGTTACCGCCGGTGCTGCGGCTACGACGGGAGCAGCCGGCTTAACGATGACGGGTGGGGTG
>JBAWZF010000060.1 GCA_037143175.1 bacterium | reverse complement strand
ATGGTCGGGGCGGCGGGATTTGAACCCACGACTTTCAGCGCCCAAGGCTGACGCGCTACCAGGCTGCGCTACACCCCGACAATAAAATCAAGTCGGGGAAGTTATCATGATGTCCCCATTCATACAAGAACTGATGCGCCCAATGTTTCGATTCATGCGCCCTGAAAGGTAGACAAGCAGTAAGCGGTACTTCTTGAATCGAACAGTGCGATCTTCAGGGGAGAATCACAACCCCTTGATGGCGCTGGCCAAGTTATAGCTGAGCAAGGCGAATATTAATATGTCTAAGCCTAATCTGACAAAATTTTAACTGATTGTTGACGCAAAGGGGGTGGGTCATGTATTGTTCCTGCCCGTTCAGATGGAAAAGCTTTTATGGTGGTAATGTCTGCGCGAAGGTAAGATTATAATAATAAAAAAAGGAGTAATAAATGTCGATTAAAGTAGGTATCAATGGGTTCGGGCGTATTGGCCGTATGGCCTTTCAGGCCCTTTGTGATCAGGGACTTTTAGGCAAGGCGATTGATGTCGTCGCAGTCGTCGACGTTTCGACGGATGCTGACTATTTTGCCTACCAGATGAAGTATGATTCAGTTCATGGCCGTTTCAAACACACTGTCACCACCGAGAAGAGCAATCCTGCTTCTGGAGAAGCCGATACGATCGTCGTCAACGGTCACAAGATCAAGTGTGTTATGGCGACGAAGACCCCTGACTTGCTTCCCTGGAAAGCCTTGGGCGTGGACTACGTCATCGAGTGCACAGGGTTGTTCACGGATTCCGAGAAGGCCAAGGGTCACCTGGCCGCCGGCGCCAAGAAAGTCATCATTTCCGCGCCTGGTAAGGGCGAAGTGAAGACCATCGTCATGGGCGTGAACGAAGGCGAATATGACAGCGCGAAGCATGCCATCGTCTCCAACGCGTCTTGCACCACTAACTGCCTGGCCCCTGTGGTCCATGTGCTGTTGAAGGAAGGCTTTGGCATTGAGACTGGTTTGATGACCACCATCCATGCCTATACCGCGACCCAGAAAACCGTTGACGGTCCCTCCAAGAAGGACTGGCGCGGCGGTCGTGCGGCGGCTTGTAACATCATTCCCTCCACCACCGGTGCCGCAAAGGCCGTGGGTGAAGTGCTTCCCGCGACCAAGGGTAAGCTGACGGGTATGTCGTTCCGCGTCCCGACGCCGGATGTTTCCGTGGTTGACCTGACCTTCCGCACAACGAAGGACACGTCGATCGAAGAGATTGATGCGGCGCTCAAGAAGGCCTCCGAGAGCTATCTCAAGAATATCCTGGGTGTGGCGACGGAAGAGTTGGTTTCGACCGACTTCATCCATGATCCCCGTTCTTCGATTTATGATTCGTTGGCCACGCTGCAGAACAACCTGAAGGGCGAGAAGCGCTTCTTCAAGGTGGTGAGCTGGTACGACAATGAGTGGGGTTACTCTAACCGCGTTGTCGAATTGGTCCAGTACATGGCCAAGAAAGACGGCGTTAAGTAAGTCGACTGCGAAACGGGTCGCTTTAGGCTGTGAGATGCTCAGGGGCGCGGGTGTAATGCCCGTTTCCCTGGGGTCTTCAGCCTAAATTCTTTTTTTAAACAGATAAAGTTCTGGAGATTGACTCATGAAAAAAACTGTACGTGATGTAATTCTGAAGGGGAAACGCGTCATCATGCGCGTGGACTTCAATGTGCCGCAGGACAAAGTTACCGGAGCCATCTCGAACACGAAGCGTATTGAGGCGGCGTTGCCGACCATTAAGTATGTTTTGGAGCAGGGCGCTTCTGTGGTGCTCATGAGTCATTTGGGTCGTCCGGATGGCAAAGTCATTGCCAAATTTTCGTTGAAGCCGGTGGCTGAAGCCCTTGAGAAATTATTGGGCAAGCCGGTAAAATTTCTTCCTGACTGTGTCGGCCCTGCTGTTGAGGCCGCGTGTTCGTCCAGTGTGGTGAAGCCTGGCGATGTCATTTTGCTTGAGAACCTGCGCTTCCATATCGAGGAAGAGGGCAAGATTAAGAATGAGGATGGTACCTCTGTGAAAGCCGATCCCAAGGCTGTTGAGGCATTTCGTGCGAGTCTCAGCAAGTTGGGCGATGTTTATGTAAATGATGCGTTTGGAACCGCGCATCGTGCTCACTCTTCGATGGTGGGCGTGAATCTGCCCGAGAAGGTCTCCGGCTTTTTGATGGAGGCCGAATTGAAAGCCTTCACGGCCGTATTGGATAATCCCAAACGTCCCTTGCTTGCCATTCTGGGTGGCGCGAAGATCGCGGATAAAATTCCGTTAATCAATAATCTTCTTGATACGGCCAATGAGATTATCATCGGGGGGGCCATGGCTTTCACGTTCAAGAAGATTCTCAATAATATGGAAATCGGATCCAGCCTCTTTGATCCCGAAGGCGCCAAGATGGTGAAGGACTTGATGGCCAAGGCAACCGCCAAAAACGTTAAAATCCATTTACCGGTGGACTATATCTGTGGAGATAAGTTTGCCGACGATGCCAATGTCATGGCGGCAGATGATGCCTCAGGCATCAAGCCCGGCTGGCTGGGACTGGATGTGGGCCCGAAATCGAACGTCATTTTCTGCGATGCGATTGCCCGTGCCAAAACCATTGTCTGGAATGGGCCTGCCGGCGTGTTTGAGATGGAGAAGTTTGCGACCGGAACCAAGGTGATGGCGGATGCGATTGCCAAGGCGACCGCATCAGGTGCCGTCACGGTGGTCGGCGGCGGGGATACCGCTACCGCGGCTAAGAAATTCAAGGTGGTTGACAAGGTTACCCATTGTTCAACCGGTGGTGGAGCCAGTCTTGAATTCCTGGAAGGCAAGGTCCTCCCGGGCGTTGCCGCCTTGAGTGAGAAGTAATAAATTGTAATGGGACGGTGGGAAATGGTATCCCATTGTCCTTAACGAACAACTTTCTATAGATTTTGGATTTTCACTATGCGTAAAAAAATTGTTGCCGGTAACTGGAAGATGAACAAGCTCACGTGTCAGGCGAACGAGCTAGCTGTTGCCCTGAAAGCTAAATTTGCCGATAAAACGGATGTTGAAGTTGTGCTCTGTCCGACCTTCACCGCTTTAAAGACGGTCGCGGATGTCATTTCTGGAACGCAGGTCAAGCTGGGTGGACAGAATATGCATTGGGAGAAGGATGGCGCGTTCACCGGCGAGATTTCAGCCGATATGCTGCGTGATGTGGGTTGCCAGTATGTCATTCTGGGACACAGCGAGCGTCGTCAGTTTTTTGGTGAGACGGATGCATCCGTAAGTCGCAAAGTGAAAGCGGCGTTGGCGGCCAATCTGACCCCGATCGTGTGTGTGGGCGAGACATTGGAACAGCGTGAAGCGAACCAGACCGAAGATGTGGTGACCACACAGGTGACCAAGAGTCTGGCCGGTTTGGATGAAACCAGTTTCCGCCGCATTGTGGTGGCGTATGAACCCGTGTGGGCGATCGGTACCGGCCGTACGGCCAGTCCTGCGCAGGCTCAGGAAGTGCATGCCTTGATTCGTCGTGTGCTTTCCAAGATGTGCAATCCCGGTGCGGCACAGGCGGTTCGCATTCAATACGGCGGCAGCATGAAGCCGGCCAATGCCAAGGAATTGATGTCTCAGCCGGATATTGACGGCGGACTGATTGGTGGGGCAGCCCTGGATGCGGCCTCCTTTATTGCCATTATTGAAGCGGCAGTCTGAAAACTAAGTGGGTGAGTTCGTAAACGGAAGGTGAAATATGGGCGGTTTTTTATACGGTTTTTTAATTTTTATCGAAATTGTTTCGGCGCTTCTGTTAATCGGAATCATCCTGCTGCAAAAGACCAAAGATGAGGGCTTGGGGCTGGCGTTTGGTGCGGGGGTGGGAGAAACCCTGTTTGGTTCCCGCACAGGAAATGTCCTGACCAAGATCACGGTGACCTTGGCGGGTATCTTTCTGCTCAATACTCTGGCCATCGGCTATATCGCCTCTGGTCGAGTCGGAACAGGGTCAGTGATCGATCGCCTTCCTGTTCAGCAATCTGTCCCCACACAATCGATGCCAGCACAAGCCGCTCCGGTAGAACCTGCCGCGGTGGATATTCCTGCCGCAAGTGGGGATGTGACACCTGTTCAGACGCCGGCGACAACCACGCCTTGATTTTGGCGTTGGAGGGTTTGCCGTGTTGATCACATCAAAGGGTCCTCTCTGGGTTTTACCAGGGTGGACTCTTTTGTTTTTTATCCATTTAAGTCTGGCGGTCGGTGCCATTGGCGGCGAGTCTGTCTTTTACGCTGAGACCAAGCGGATTGCCGGATTTGATCCCGCCAAGGCAATGGATCTCCCCTCTATCCAGGCCCAAAGTAAAATGTATGAAGGGCTGGTTCAATACGCCTATCTTGCCCGGCCTTATCGGGTTGAGCCTTGTCTGGCAGAAGCCCTGCCCACGATATCGGCTGACGGCACCGTTTATACCTTTAAGATTCGGTCGGGCATTTATTTTCAAGATGATCCCTGCTTTGTCAAGAGTCCCGCAGGAGTTGGCAAGGGCCGTGAACTTTGTGCCGCTGATTTTGTCTATGGGATCAAACGCGTCGCTGATCTGAAAGTAGGCTCACCGGGCTATTGGGCCTTCCGTGATCGGATTGTTGGTCTTGATGAGTTCAGGAGCCGCTCAGGAACCGGGCCCACAGATTATGATGCGCCTGTAGCAGGCCTGGAGACCCCGGATCGTTATACCTTGTGCGTTCATCTGGTACGTCCTTTCCCCGCCTTTTTGTGGATACTGACCATGAATTTTGTCTATGCGGTTCCCCGTGAAGCGGTGGAGTATTATGATACTGATTTCGTGTCTCATCCTGTGGGCACCGGGCCTTATATATTGAAGTCACATATTCACAACTATCGGCTCGAATTTGAGCGCAATCCGAAGTGGCGGGAAACCGGACGTGAGGAACGCTATCCGGCTTCAGGCGAGACCAACGATGTGGCCAATGGATTGTTGGCGGATGCCGGTAGACCGCTTCCGTTTATCGACCGCCTTGTGCAGTACGTCATCACGGATCCTTCGACACAGTGGCTTCTGTTCTTGTCGGGACAACTGGATGCAACGGCATTATCCCGCGATAATTGGGATGCCGTCGTGACGCCTGACCGCAAGTTAACCACGGAGATGACGGCCCGGGGCATTGAGCTGGTGGCGGCCCCGGCACTGGATACCGCGTATCTTGGCTTTAACATGGAGGATCCCGTGGTCGGTAAAAACCGGTATCTCCGTCAGGCGATGATGGCGGCATTTGACAGGGAGTGCTGGATCCGGTTTCAGAATGGACGGGTAACCCCTGCCACAGGGCCGATTCCGCCGGCAATGCGGGTATCTGAGACCAATGAAAGCCTTTTCCCCTTCAATCTGGAACGTGCCCGTAGTCTTATGATCCAGGCCGGGTATCCGGATGGAAAGGATCCCGTGACGGGGCGTCGGCTTGAACTAACGTTAGAGCTTGGTTCCGGCGAGTCCGAAACACGTGAGATGGCCGAAGTGCTGGCTTCATTTATGGAGCGGATAGGCATTGTGCTGGTGCCAAGCTTTAATAATTGGCCGTCCTTTTTGAAAAAACTCGAACAGAAACGGGCACAGATCTTCTATTTGAGCTGGATGGCGGATTATCCGGATCCCGAGAATTTCCTGCAGCTTTTCTATGGTCCCAATGTCACGCCTGGTGCCAACCGCTGTAATTACGTGAACCCGGAATTTGACCTGCTCTATGAGAAAGCCGGGACTTTACCCGAAGGATCTGAAAAGCGTACTGTCTATGCTCAGATGGAGCAGATGGTGAAGGCCGATTGCCCCTGGTTGTTTCTGCATCATTCGTTGTCAGTGATGCTCAAGCATTCCTGGTTGAAAAATTTCAAACCCCACGACTTCCCACTCGGGCTCAATAAATATTATCGGGTCGAGGGGAGGAAAGATGATAGGCAGAAATTATGAGTGAGTCAGTTAAAGAACTTGTTGGACGGGCCAGACGTGCGCAACAGATCATTGAATATTGGCCGCAGGAAAAGGTCGATCTGATGGTTGCCGCCGTGGGCTGGGAACTTTACAAAGAGGATAACGCCATTCGTTGTGCTGAATTGGCGATTCGCGAGACGGGGATGGGGGTGTATGAGGATAAGTTGCTCAAACACCGCAAGAAAACCCTGGGTGTTTTACGCGATTTGCATGGAGCCAAAACGGTTGGCGTGATCGAGGTTGATGAAGTCCGCGGGTTGATCAAGGTCGCCAAGCCCGTTGGTGTGGTGGCCGCCATTACCCCCGTAACCAACCCGACCTCCACACCTGCTGGAAATGGGTTAGCCATTCTGAAGACACGTAATGCGGTTATTTTTGGGGCGCATCCCCGGGCCCGCCAGACGACGGGACTGGTCGTCGAACTGATGCGGGAGGGATTGCGCAAAGCGGGCGCTCCCCTGGATCTGGTCCAGGCGTTGCCTGAACCGTCACGTGAGGCCGCACAGGACTTGATGGCGGCTGTGGATCTGGTGGTGGCCACGGGCGCGGATTCCATTGTCAAGGCGGCCTATTCAAGCGGCACGCCGGCCTATGGGGTTGGGGCCGGTAACGCCTGCGTGGTGGTTGATGAGACGGCCGTGGTTTCCGATGTTGCGGGAAAAGTTTTTCTCAGTAAGACCTTCGATAATGCCACTTCCTGCTCGAGCGAAAATTCTCTGATTATTCACAAGAGTATCTGGGTCAAGCTTGTTGAGGCGTTGCAAGCCGAGGGCGGATATCTTTGTTCAGCGGAGGAGAAGCTTCGACTACGTGCGGTTCTGTGGCAGGATAACCAACGTCTGAATCCAAAGATCATTGCCCAGACAGCACTTACCATCGCGAAATTGGCGGCGCTGGAGGTACCGGCTTCCACGCGTTTTCTGATGGTGGTCGGTGATGAACCTTTGGCGGCGGACCTCTTTGCTTCTGAAAAACTATCGCCAGTGCTGACCTTGTGGATCTATGACCAATTTGCGGAGGCGGTGGATTTTGTGGAGCGCTTAACCCGGGTATGTGGCTATGGTCACTCCTGCGGTATTCATAGTCTGGATCAGACCCATATTCTAGAATTGGCGACAAAATGCCATGTGAGCAGGATGATGGTGAACCAGCCGCAGTGTTATGCCAATAGCGGTAACTATGACAATGGGATGCCGTTCACAATGACATTGGGGTGTGGAACCTGGGGCGGAAACATCACCAGCGATAATATCGCGTGGAATCATTTTCTCAATACGACCTGGGTATCAAAACCCATTCCAACAGTCATGCCCGACGAGAATAAAATCTTTGGGGAGTGCTGGAAAACGATTGGCAAATAAATCCGCAGACCTTTTGCACAACCCTTTAAACATGGGTTGTGCACCACGTAGCCTGGTCACGATTCCGGAGTCGAACGAAGCTCCGGCTCCAGCGCAGACTCTTCTTGGATTGACGATTCCATGACTTCTGGTTCCGGTGTCGCGATGGGCTCCGGAACCGGCACAGGCTCCGGCATTGGCGCCGGTGTAGGTTCCGTAACGAAGGCCGGTTCCGGCCTTGATGGAGGCTGGATCTCTGACACCGTGGGTGGCGCCACAGGAGGCAGATCGCTAGCCATGATTGTGTTTAACATTGCCTGCCCGGCACCAGCCCACAGGACGATGACCGGATAGTTCGAGGTGTTGGGCTCTGTGGACGTTCCCGCCAAGATCGCCGATACGGTGGAATAGATACTGGGACAGCAGAGAAGCCCGGCACTGTCATGCGACAACCGGGTCACCCGGGTTCGGGCGGTCGTTTGATCCGTTGGAAGAGTCATGACGACCAACCTGTAATCCGCTGCGGCGAGTGAGCATATTTGTGGCAAAGGAATGGCGCAACGTACGGACTGTTGCCGGTTTGACGATACCAGTTTTCTGGACAGCAGACCGCATAGCGCGCTGATGAACCTCATAAGAGACGATTGAAATAACCCCGAACCACCTTTTTGACTGCGACGGCTCGCACGCTCGCCGCGGGTCAAGATTCATGTTGGGGAATACAGAATGAATGCACTGAAACCATTTCTGCCCGTTGTTAACCAGTTTAGAAGCCTCAATTTATAGCAGGTGCTATCCCCGCGAAAGGCAAACGTTTCCACGCTGGCGGGGAGCACTTCCACGAAGGGTTTTGCGGCCGTGGAAGTGCTTTCCAGCAACGGGGACTTGCGGGAGGCCGCGATCAACCACCAAGGTGAAACCCTCTGACAGTCCATAGTAGTGCGAATGGCTTGGATCACGCTTGGGGAGTTTGGTTGGCTTCTTTGAGGGTGGCTTTAGCTTTTAGATAGGTGGCGTTGGCCTTTTCGAAGGCGGCGTTTGCAGCCTTGAGGGTGGCACTCGCTTTCGCGGATGCGTCGTTGAGGGCGGCTTTGGTTTTAATGTAAGTGGCGTTAGCCTTTGTGTAGGCGAGGTTAGCCTTTTGGGCGTCGTTGAGGGCGGGGTTGGGTTTTCCGTAGGTGACGGCGAGGGCTGCGTTGGCCTTTACGTAAGTGGCTTTTGCCTTGGCGTAGGTGACTGTGAGAGCCGCTTTGGCCTTTTCATAGTGGGCACTGACTTTTGTGTGAACCGCTTTAGCCTTATGCGAGGCCTCTAAGGCGTCGACATAAGCGGCTTTAGCGGCGCTCAGATCTTCTATCAGTTTCAGGCGTTCGGCCTCGTTCATGCGATTCCCTTTGCGATCAAGATGTGGACTATATCAGTTGGAGATATGCCGTTCAACGGAATACAGAATGACGTTTCTTTCTTTCAAGGTGGTTGTTACCATGAGGGCGTTTTACCAGTCATTTTACCGCAAAGTGCGGTGAACGGGATCTGGTTGGCAGGGAAGGTTGATTATGGGCCTTGTATCGAAATTCGTCAGGTTGTCTGTGTTGGTGTCGGGTTTGGTGTTCGTTGCAGGCTGTGGCGAGCGACCGCCGATTACCTATTACCTCATCCATCCCGCGGCGGGCCAGGCAAAGGTGGTTGATGCCGATGAGGATCGCATCCGGGCCTTGTTGGATCAGGTGGCCGCTGCCTATAAGATGCCCAAGGCGAAGCCCAGTGATGAGGATATCATCCGCTATTATCAGCCAACCCCGAGCTTGACCATCGCTTTTTATGCCAAGCGGACAGGGGGTAAAGTCGCGGTGCATTTTATGCCGCTAACGCGTGGCTTTGAAAGCCGCGAATATTTCCAGCAGTTCCATCGCACCCTTGTTGACACCCTGTCGAAAAATTTCCCTGAACGTGTTACAACGATGAAGGAGCCGTGAGGGACAGTAGGCAGTGAGCAATGAGCAGTTGGGCAGGGGCTGCTTACTGCAAACTGCTGACTGCCAACTGATTATTTCTTTGACTTCTCTGGCGGTTGTTTCTATATATAGAAACATTATGTTTCCAAACGAAAAAGATTATGCCGGACTGGCGCGTGCCTTTGACATCGTGCCGGTGTATAAAGAAGTGCTTGCGGACACGGAGACTCCTGTTTCTGTTTTGCAACGTTTCATAAGCCGGGAGAATGCGTTTCTTCTGGAGAGTATGGAGGGGGGCGAGAAATGGGGGCGATACTCATTTGTTGGTATTGACCCGCGTCCTTTTCTGGAAGTGGATCATCGTCAGCCGGGCAAGGGGTTGGAAGGACTACGGCGGATTTTCAAAGGCGTTCGTGTCGCCGCCGTTCCCGGGTTACCCCGATTTATCGGAGGGGTAGTCGGGTTTATCGGTTACGAAGCAATGGGTGAGTTTGAACGTATGCCGGAGCCTAAATCAGGACGGGCTGGAATGCGGTTGCGCAGTCGGTTCGTGCAGGCGGATCGGATGATTGTTTTTGATAATATCCGCCACACGATTAAAATCGTAGTTTGTACCCGGCCTTCAGAATCCCCGTCCCCGGAGGCAGCGTATCGTCGTGCGGTTTCTGAAATTGAAGGGATCGAGCATACCCTGAATCAGCCGATGGAACGACCGGTGAGCCGTCGGACAGCGGGTGAGGTGGTGTTTGAATCGAATCAGACTCAGGCACAGTATTGTGCGATGGTGAAGCAGGCGAAGGATTATATCACGGCGGGGGACATCATTCAGGTCGTGCTGAGTCAGCGGTTCAGTGCCAATGTGGAGCTTTCGCCTCTGGATCTTTATCGTGCTCTGCGCTTGTTGAACCCTTCCCCTTACACATTCTTCCTGAAAATGGGGAGTCAAATCCTGGTTGGCTCATCGCCGGAAGTCATGGTGCGTTTGACAGGAAACCGGGTGGAATTGAGGCCGATTGCTGGAACGCGTCCGCGCGGAAAGGATGATGTTGAGGACCGGTTACTGGCGGATGAATTGCTTTCGGATGAGAAGGAGCGCGCGGAGCATGTGATGCTGGTGGATTTGGGGCGGAATGACCTCGGGCGTCTGTCGGAGATGGGAAGCGTGCAGGTGACCGATTATATGGTCATTGAGCGCTATAGCCATGTAATGCATCTGGTGTCGCATGTGCAGGGGGTGTTGCGGAAAGAGTTTGATGCCTATGATGTGATCCGTGCCACGTTCCCCGCTGGAACGCTTTCCGGAGCGCCGAAAATCCGGGCCATGGAGATTATTCATGAATTAGAACCTGAACCCCGCGGTGTGTACGGCGGGGCGGTGGGTTATGTGGGGTATGATGGCAATATGGATTTGGCCATTACCATACGGACCTTGGAGGTGACGGCGGGTACAGTGGCCATTCAGGCGGGTGCCGGGATTGTCTATGATTCTGATCCATTAAAAGAATATCAGGAGACAGGCCAAAAGGCGCGCGGCATGCAGAAGGCTGTGCAATTGGCGGCCCGTGGCCTTGAATTGGAAGGAGATGTGGTATGATCGTCCTTATCGATAATTACGATTCGTTTACCTATAATCTGGTACAAATGATGTCTGTGATTGGTGCGGATATACAGGTTTTTAGAAACGATGCCATCACCGTGGAGGGCGTGGAAGCATTGAAGCCCGAGGCCGTGGTGATTTCGCCCGGGCCATGCACACCTAAAGAAGCGGGGATTTCCGTGGAATTGATTAAGCGGATGACCGGTCGTATACCGGTGCTGGGGGTCTGTCTGGGCCATCAGTCGCTAGGGGTGGCTTTCGGGGCTACCGTTTCGAATGCCAAACGCATCATGCACGGAAAAGTGTCGCAAGTCCGGCACGATGGGCATGGAATTTTCAAGGGGATGAGTAATCCTTTTCAGGCAGGCCGTTACCACTCGTTGGCCGTTTTGCAGGAGACGTTGCCGCCGGAATTAATTGCGAATGCATTCAGTGAGGATGAGGAGATCATGGGAATGTATCATGTGACGCACCAGACCTATGGTGTGCAATTCCATCCTGAGTCCGTCTTGACGCCGACAGGGAAGCGCTTATTGCGCAACTTTCTCGATATCGTGGCGGAAAAAAAGGCCGTGCAATGAAAGATTTCCTGCAGAAATTGGTTGCAGGCAAGAACCTGAGCACCGCAGAAGCGGTGGCAGCCTTTGATCAAATCATGGATGGGGATGCGACTCCGGCGCAACTGGGATCGTTTCTCACCGCGTTACGGATCAAGGGGGAAACCATTGATGAATTAACCGGAGCCTGCGCCTCAATGCGGAGGCATGCGGTGTTCATTGATCCACGCGGGAAGCAGGTGGTGGATACCTGTGGAACGGGCGGTGATGCATTGGGAACCTTCAATATATCAACTACGGCTGCTTTTGTGGTGGCTGGAGCTGGAGTTCCGGTGGCCAAGCACGGGAATCGCTCCATTACCAGTAAGTGTGGTTCGGCGGATGTGCTGGCGGAATTGGGTGTTAACCTCGATGTGTCCCCTGATGTTATGGAGGAATGTATCCATGAGGTGGGGATCGGGTTTCTGTTTGCCCCGAAATTGCATCCGGCCATGAAGCACGCCATGGGGCCGCGTAGAGAGCTCGGATTCAGGACGATTTTTAATCTTCTCGGGCCGCTGGCCAATCCTGCAGGTGCGCGCTGTCAGGTACTGGGGGTTTTTGCGCCCGAATTAACAGAGATGTTTACCGAGGTATTGAAGCAACTGGGGAGCCAGCGCGTATTTGTGGTGCATGGGCAGGATGGAATGGATGAAATTACGGTTACTGGAACCACCCGGATCAGTGAGTTGCGGGACGGTAACATCCGTACCTATAATTTTGACCCGTTGTTGGTGATGGAAGATTATGCCGATATCTCGACTTTGGCCGGTGGCGATCCCAAACAGAATGCCGTGATCACGAGTGCTATTCTTGAAGGTGAAAAGGGGCCGCGGCGTAATATCGTTTGCCTGAATGCGGCAGCAGGTCTGATCGCTGGTGGCAAAGCTGTAGATTTTCAGGATGGGTTTCGACTGGCCGAAAAGACGCTTGATAGTGGGGCCGCATTACATGCTTTAGAAGGACTTGTCCGCAAGACGCAAAGTTAAACCGAGTTGTTGGTTATCAGTTATTGAGTAAAGTCCGGATAACTAATAACCGATGTCCATTATTATCCGTACTTCTTCCGCATATGGGAAGGGGCAATTTTAAGGGCTATCCGGTATTTTGCAACGGTGCGGCGGGCAATTTGGATGCCGCGCTCGTTCAAGATCTCAAGAAGTTCCTGATCGGATAGCGGGTGTTCCGGGTTTTCCGAGGCGACCAGTGACGCCAGACTGTCCTTGACCGTTTTATTTGAGACCACGCCCCCGGCATCGGTTTTCAAGCCGGGCGTAAAGAAATACTTCATCTCAAAGATCCCCTGTGGGGTCTGAATGTGTTTGCCGGCCACCGCACGACTGACCGTCGTCTCGTGCAATCCAACCACGGTGGCAACCTCGGACATGGTTAAGGGTTTGAGATTGGTGATGCCCTTGTCAAAAAAGTCCTGTTGCACCTTGACGATTTCGGTGGCAATTTTAAAGATCGTCTGCTGGCGTTGGTGGATGCTTTTGATCAGGAAGGCGCTCGATCGGACCCGATCCTGAATGTAATCCCTCACTTCGGCGCCTGTGCCCTCGTTATTCATTAGTGAGCGATAATGCTTGCTGATTCGCAGACGAGGGAGGTCGTCGTCATTCATCAGGACGACATAGACACCCTCCACCTTTTGAACGACCACTTCCGGCGTGACGTAGGGGGAGGACTCCGAGCCGTAGGCGCGGCCGGGTTTCGGTTCCAATGTGGAAATAAAATTGGCGGCGGCTTGAATCTCCTCGATAGGGAGCTTCAGCGCTTTGGCAATTTCCTGTAATTTATGGGCAGCTAATCGCTCGAGGTGTCCCGATACGATTCTTCCTGCGGTGCTACCTGCCTTGCCAAGACGCTCAAGTTGGAACAGAATACATTCACGGAGGTCGCGTGAGCCGACGCCCAGTGGGTCGAAGTCCTGAATAATGGCGAGGATATCCTGCATATGCGCGATATCAGCGTTACAGTTGGTGGCAAGTTCCTCAATAGATGAAGCCAGATACCCGTCGTCACTGATACTGCCGATGATGAGTTCACCCAGAGCCTTGTCTGTCTCGCTGAATTCGGCAAGGGCGAGTTGATGGAGGAGATGTTCTTGAAGGGACTGGGTTTGGGTGATGGAATCGTAGAGGTAGTCCCGCTTTTCCTCGCTATGGGCGGAATAGGAATTACGCTCCCGTTCCTGGAAAAAGTAATCCTTCCACTCGTCATCTAGTCGCACCAGAATTTCAAACTCCTTGCGGAAATCCATGGACTTATGGTCTTCGAGTTCCGTATTTACTTTTTCAACTTCAACCTGAGGGGTATCTGCGGGGAGCTCTTCGAGGGTGGGATTACTGTTCAATTCCGCCTGAATCATGGCGCGCAGTTCAAGTACGGGAGCCTGAAGCATTTCCAGGGATTGACGTAACTGGGGCGCCAACACCATGTGAAGGCGCATCTCCTGACTTAAATGTAAACCTTGTGACACCATAATTGCTCTCTCTGTACGCGGGGAATATACCCGTCATTGAAGACCGCCTCAAGGAGAAAGTCCGGGGAGTGACTGGTGAATTTTGAATGAACTTGTGATGAGCGCTTAAAAATAGTAAGGATAAACAACTTATGAGTTCGGCATTGGAAAATCGATATGAAGGCATTGTGCGGCGGATGAACTCGGCCTGTGGCAGGGCTGGGCGGGATCCGGCCTCGGTGCAATTGCTGGCCGTGTCGAAGACACAGCATCCAGATGATATTGCGGCCGTGGCTGCGTTGGGGATTGAGACGTTTGGCGAGAATCGCGTTCAAGAGGCGCGCGGCAAGATTCCCCTGTGCCCCAGTCGCATTCACTGGCATCTGATCGGCCACCTTCAATCAAATAAGGCGCGTGAGGCGGTTCACCTGTTCGAGATGATCCATTCCGTGGATTCGCTTCGCATGCTGGAGACGCTTGATCGGTGTGCGGCCGATGATGGGCGTTCGTTGCCGGTCTGTCTCGAAGTCAATGTATCTGGTGAGCGGAGTAAGTTCGGGATGTCGCCCGTGCAGGTGGAAGAAACCCTGGAAGCAGCCAATCGGTTGTTCCGAGTAAAGATTGTCGGGTTGATGACGATTCCGCCCATTGCTGAAAATCCTGAGAAGGCGCGACCTTTTTTTTGCGCGCTAAGGGAGCTTCGGAACCGTATGCAGACGGTAACGGGCTTGAATTTGCCCGAGTTATCCATGGGGATGTCGCACGATTTTGAAGTGGCGATTGAAGAGGGGGCCACTTGGATACGCGTGGGAACCCTTCTGTTTGGCCCGCGTAAACGAAAGGAACTTGATGAGTCCGGCAACGACTGACTGGGATGAGGAGGTCAAGCAGGTAAAGCCGCAATCCAACCGCCCTCCGCCGAGAGCGGCCGGGTGTTTGATGATATCAGGGCTGAGTGTTGCGATTGTGATTGCCATGGCGGTTTTCGGGATCCAGACCAAAGTGGGCAGTGACCTGGTAGCGAGCTATTTACAAAAACAGACGGGACTGGATTTGTCCATTGGTGGAGCTCAGTTGGTGGCCCCCTTGGATCTGGTTTTGACCGATGTGCAGACCAAACCTACCACGACCCCTCTGGGAAGTTTCAAGGCCCGGGAAATCCAGATGGGGTACCGATGGGGGGGCGGAGTTCAATTATCCCTTCGAGGCTTACGCCTGGAATTGGTCAAAATTGCAGATGGCTGGGTCCCGGCTTCATTCTCAAAACTTGCGACGTTAACGGATGTGCGTGACACGGTGGCTCTGTTTTCAGATGATCCCAAACTGATGAGTCTGGATGTGACCGATAGTGCGGTGTTATGGAGCAGTCCGGATGGTGAGCGTCTGTCGGGAGTGGATGGCTTGAGTCTGAGTATGCGGCCTGTACTACTGGGTGAGCGGCATCTGAAGATTTTCGAAGTATCGGCCAGAACTGTGTTCCGAGAGGGGGGCATCAAGGGGCGGTTGATGCGGCGGATGTGGGTGACGGCGCCCGAAAATCCCTATCTTGAGGTTGACTACCGAGGGGTATGGGAAGGGGATGAAGCGAGCGTTAAGGACTGGTGGGCTATTCCGCCCACCACGGGCAAGCGAGGAACAGGGAAATGAATATTGAACGCGCAAAGCAGTTGGCGAAATTGTTTGCAGGCCAGCGGATACTGGTCGTTGGTGATCTGATGCTGGATAAATATATTCACGGTTCCGTGGATCGTATTTCGCCTGAGGCACCTGTCCCCGTGGTGCGTGTGGGGC
>JBAWZF010000059.1 GCA_037143175.1 bacterium | reverse complement strand
AAAAGAAAATATGGTGTCCGTGAACGGACCGCTTGACTTAGCCTTCTCATGGAAGCTCGCGAAGACCGCAAAGAAATGCATGTGCATGCCGCCTGCGGCGGTAAGAATATTTCTTAACTTCGCGTTCTTTGCGTGCTTCTGTTTAAACTGAATTTCTTATCTTGACCAGGATTCCGAAGGATAAATAAAAGGAGAACCACCCGCTCCTCGGTACGGCTCGCAAGCTCGCCGTCCGAGAGCAGGGCGTTGGTATTCAGCGGCGCTACCCCGCACCGAACCGATTGACGCATATCACAACTAGTTAATATTTTGCTATCCGTTAGATTATATCCGTAACCTATTGACTGTCAACGGAGGTTTTGATATTTTGAAAGGAAATTAAATGAACGCGCGATGCTATGCGTGACGCATAATATAATGTTCGGCAAAGAGGAATGATTGATGATAGGCGGACCACATCTTGAAGTGCCGGGGGCAATTTTTATCGTGATGGGCGTGGCCTTCATTGTTTTTCGAGGAATGATTGCCAATTGGTTCAACGCTTTGTCAAAACGCATCTGGAACTCAGAAAAGGCCAAGCAACTCCAAGGAGCTAACTTCGGGGTCGAAATGAAACCTTCGATGGCCGTGGCTTTGGGAGTTGCTTGGATTCTGTCAGGCATCATAATGCTGTTTGTAGTCTGAACAAAGAAATCGAAATGGACGCCGAACAAGGCGGCGGACACGTACGGTGAACCCTGTCGGGCTCACCGCCGGTCACCGCCAACGTTCGCAACAAAAGAAGGAGGAAAACATGTTTGGATTCTTGTTTGGCGGTAAGAAAACGAGTCAGCCCATGGAAGTGGATGCATCACCAGACGTGGTTGATCTTTACAACAAAGGCACAATCGCAAGCTCGAAAGGGCAGTATGAGAAGGCAATACAACTGTTGACATTGGCAGTTGAAAAAGATCCGAGATTTGCTCCGGCCTACATCAACAGAGGGAATGCCTACAACAAATTGACCACCCCAAAGGCGGATACCGCCTTCTACGATGAACAACTCGCTAAAGCCATTTCGGACTATTCGAAGGCCATCGAGATTGACCCATCCAATGGCCAGACGTATTACCTTCGCGGTGTCTCCAGTTATGTGAAGGGGGACTACAAGCAATCGTACGTGGACATTCAGAAAGCCAGGAGCCTCGGGCACACAGACATTGATCTTCGTATAGAACAGGCCGTCAGTCGGTCGGTAAACCCTCAGCAATAGGAGCGATAGTATGCTGGTTTTCGTCGTTGTATATCTCGTAATCGGTGTGTTGATGTTGTTCCGTGACCTTACGCAACCCATCACCAACAGACCATTATATCTCGCCCGGCGTGAGACACGCATCACTGGCATGATTACGGCAGTTCTTTTCTGGCCGGTCTTCTTGAGTTTCTGGCGACGCATGTTCAAGTAACGGAGAAGATCACAATGCGAACGGTCTCGCACGCGACGTCGCTGCCCGCGCCGCGCGTGAAGACCCACGTTCGATCGGAGAACAAAGAAATGTGGAATGACATTATAACGGCTCTTGGGAACAGCAAAGACGCCTACCAAGCGGTGTTTGCCACCATAGGTTGCGTTGTGGCAATCTTGGGACTGAAGACGTGGCAACGACAACTGGCTGGCAAGACCCAATATGAACTCGCACGTAGTCTTCTGCGCGCCGTGTACCATGTCCGGGACCGGGTAGAGGCGTTGCGCTCCCCGTTTGTGAGTGCTGCGGAAATGTACAACGCAACGCGAGACAAACTTCGGGATGAGGAGCTTCAACAGGCTCTTACCGACCACGACCGGATGTTCAGGACGGCCTACGTGAGGCGGTGGGAGCGCGTACAGGAGGCCATCTCCAAAATGGAGATTGAGGCCCTTGAGGCAGAAGTGCTTTGGGGGCCGAAGGTAAACGAGAAACTCACCATCTTTCAGGGGAGCCTATCGAAACTCACCGCAGCGCTTCAGTTCTACCTCGATCACAGGCGGGACCACCTGGAAGGGGCGAACAAGCAAACCTTCCAAGAGACAGAAGCAATGGTGATGGGGCCGCTTGCGCCCGACGGGAAAGCACTGGATTCGTTCGGCGAGACATTGCGAAACCAGGTATCCTCTGTCGCCGCAAGCGTCCGTCCCTACCTAAAGATCAGATGATCGAACCAGGCGTCGCACGGTACGCTCGCAAGCTCGCGCCCGTGAACGCCACCGTTCGGTCCAGAAAAAGGATGCAAGAATGATGAAGACCTTTATACGTGCGTTCACAATCATGAGTTGGCTTCTCTGTGCCTCATTGGGACTCGCGAAGGAGGAAATTCCTGCTGGCGATTTTCTCTCGAATCCCTGGCTGCAGAAACCGCTCACTGCAATAATGACTGCAGTCAACTCGGGCGACACCGATGCTGTTCTGGCCATGGCCACAATCTACGACACGGGAACGAAATTCGGCGCAACTGCGGAGATTCAGGACATCAAGCCAGACCTCACCAAGGCGGTCCAATGGTACGAGAAGGGCGCCAAGTTAAACGACTGGCGCGCACAGTACAACCTTGCCGTGCTTTACTACGACGGCCGTGGAGTGGCGAAGAACCACTCAAAGGCCAAAGAACTATTCCATCTTGCCGCTGAGTCGGGTGACGAGATGGCGCAGGCTGGTTTGGGCATGCTCTACTTGAATATCGAGATTGGAGGCAAACCGTACCCCTGGTACAAGGACGGAGCCAAGTGGCACCTACTGGCAGCTCAGGGTGGGAATTGGTATTCTCAATACACGATAGCCACCCTCTACGAGGCTGGCCTCGGGGTTGTTAAGGACCCAGTCGAAGCCCTCAAATGGTTCCTCATCTCAGCATCCAATGGACACGAACCCGCCCTTGTGCAAGCCAACCGCATGGAAAGGACCCTCTCACCCAATCAGGCTGAAACTGCCAGAGCCTTCGCCAAAGCGTTTGCCCCGAGATCCTCTGCGACTAAAGGGCGCGTACCTGCGATGGGGATGGAAGTGACGGCACAGACTCAGCCCCGAGGCTTTGGCTCCGGCTTCATCATAACGACTTCCGGCTATGTGCTTTCCAGTTGCCATGTTACCGAAGGAGCGAAGGCGATCAAAGTCAGAACGGCGAAACAAACCTTCGACGCAAGATTGATTGAGAGTGACCCCGATAACGACTTGGTCCTCCTGAAGATCGAAGGCAACTTCACTCCTGCAACGTTTGCCAAAGAACCTACAGCGCAACTCGGCCAAACCGTCTTTGCGGTCGGCTTCCCTTTGCCCGACCTGCAAGGGTTTTCGCCAAAGGTAACGAAGGGCGTGATCAGTAGTCTGCGCGGCATTCAGGATGACGTCCGCATGTATCAGATTGATGCTGCCGTCCAACCGGGGAATTCCGGGGGGCCGTTGGCTGATGAGAACGGCAACATCGCCGGTGTCATTGTCGCTCGGCTGAATGACGCCTTTGTCGTTCAAAACACGGGGAGCATCGCCCAAAACGTCAACTATGCAGTCAAGAAGTCCTACAGCATGGCCTTCATTGAGAACAATCAGGAAGCATCCAAACAGACGCAAGTTGCAGGGGAAACGAAGAGGTTGCCCTTTGAGGAAGCCGTGGAGAAGGTTCGCAAGTCCACGGTTCTCGTGGTGGTGTACTGAGAGAAGACAGGATCGAACAACCGAATCGCAAGCGGCGCTCGCGCCACATGCAGAACCGAGACATTTGGCACAGCGATGCGAAAGAGATGTGAATGAACGAGATAACGGACGAAATAGTGAAAGACTTCGTGGTTCCCGGGCTGTCCGCACTGCTTGGTGCCTTGGTCGGTTACTATGTGGCCCTTCGCACCAGCAAGTACTCTGAACAGATGCGAGTGCTCGGGGATTTCAAGACACGGTTAGTTCCGTTCATACATGAAATCCAAGGCGCTCAGGAGAACGACCCAACCAGTGTTGTCGAGAAGTGCGTAGCGGAAACTGACGCCTACTTTGTGATCTGCGCCTCTTTATTGGATCGGGCGGGCAGGAATGGATTGACCAAACTGTGGGACGAGTTCAAATGCAAGAACGAGGACGGAGATTACGACTTCGCGATCGGCTATTGGGCCGAGGCAAATCATGAATCCGTCCAGAAGAGTCGGAAAACGGTCTTGGACAGATTACACAAACTCATAACCTTTGAAATCAAGATCTGACCGAACAACGCCTCGCAACGTATTGTCAACCCTGGCGGGTTGACAAACGTTGAAGGCGGGCGTTGGGGCATGAGATTAAAAAAATGATGGATAGGAATTAATTCAATGTGGGAGGGGCACTCCGTGCCGCGACAGGTCCCGGGAGGATCTGAACGGGACAAGAATCGCCGCGCGGAGCGCGCCTCCCACATTGGGGGAACTCAGGATGGTCAAAACAAGGACAACCCCAACAACACACTCGTGCCTACCGTCGCTAAACGCTCCGGTGGCACAGTGTGAACGTTGGCGAAGAGATATTATTGCGGAATTTAACCTGAGTGCTAGTATTTAGTCATGACAACAAAAGACAGAGTACTTCACGCTGTACAGGATCTCCCTGAAGACAGCTCGATAGAGGATGTCATGGAGCGGTTGTTATTCATGGCAAAGGTCGAGCGCGGCATCCAACAGGCGGATGCTGGGAAAATCATTACCCATAGCCAAGTCAGGGAGAAGATGGCTAAATGGCTGAGGTGAAGTGGACTGAGCAGGCTGCGGATGATCTGCAAGCCATCGCTGAGTTCATTGCCCATGACTCGCCGGAATACGCTTGCCTCTTCGCAACAGATGTAATGGCTGTCGTTGATCGGATTGCCGCTTTCCCAAAGATCGGAAGAGTGGTGCCCGAAATGTCTAACCCTGACATTCGTGAAGTTATTCTTGGCAATTACAGGATTGTCTACCGGTTGCAGGGATATTGTGTGGAAATCCTCACGGTGTATCACAGCGCCAGATTGTTTGATCCGTCAAAACTGAATTAGATCGATCGCCAACCACACAATTCTGGCTATCGTCGCTCCGCTCCTCAGCCAGATTGTGAGCGTTCCCCGAATGAGATGATGATAGATTGATGAATAAAATCGGGTGACAGGAAGCCCAAAACGGGAATAAAGTTCGGGACAGGAAAACGGTCAACTCCAGGAAATTAATTTAGATACCCGGAGAACCAGTTTTTCCACGCTACGTCGCTAAATCGCGCCGTGCGTGAAAACCACGTTCGATGCACTATATGAAGGCATGTATCCAGATCGCAACCTTACTCATAGCCATCCTCGCAATGAGCGCTTGTACGCGTGCGCCCCCTGACGAAGCACCCGTCGAGAACTGGCAAAAGTACTACTCGAACACGCGGTGGTATTTCGCGCCGTATCAAGCAGTGCCATCAGAATGGAATGCTGGCAAAGTTGAAGATAATCACGGGTATAATAATTACGGCATTCAGGCATATCTGACCACGACCTCTGGAACTCCTATGAGTTATGAGGAATTCGAACCAAGTACCGGCTTGAAATCATATCTCGGCAACGGGACGCTCATTGGTCTCCCTGGTGTCTCACGACCGATCTTTGACGTGAATTGCTGGTACACACAAAACGATCCCAGGAAGATTCTCCTGATCGGGTTTATTGGCGGCAGGGGATTTAAAATTGAGGCTACCCACAGCGGAACAAATCGGCCTGTGGTCTTACAGGAGGCACTCAACATTGCCCAGAAGGCATATCAGCAACTTCTTGACAAACGATTAAAAGACAAGGGAGCATCGAACCAAGCGCCGGAGGATACGGCTCGCAAGCTCGCCGATCCACAGCACTGACGTTGGGGCATGAGATTAAAAAGATGATGGATAGGAATTAATTCAATGTGGGAGGGGCACTCCGTGCCGCGACAGGTCCCGGGAGGATCTGAACGGGACAAGAATCGCCGCGCGGAGCGCGCCTCCCACATTGGGGGAACTCAGGATGATCAAAACGAGGACAACCCCAACAACCCACTCGTGCCTACCGTCGCTAAACGCTCCGGCGGCACAATGTGAACGTTGGGGCCAGAGATGATGAAAACAATAGGAATTGGACTCTGCATTCTGATTGCACTAGTGACGTCCTGTCGCTCTGGTGGTGGTAACCCTAGACGGGGACCGATCATGGTCCAGGCTCACGTCGTTGAACTTGCCAACCGCGAAGCGGTGAGGGAAGGACGGAACTTGGCGAAGTACGAGAAGCCAAGGGCAGAGTACGAGTTCACGGAGAAGAACAAACGATGGTCGGTGTTTTACGAAGGCAAGGAAAAGTACCCAGGAAACCATTTTCTTGTTTGGGTGGATGATCAGTCTGGCAAGTGTCAGTTGATTCCGGGAGAATAGAATGCCCCAACCACACCTCCCACTTTACGTCGCTAACGCGCCGAAAGTGAAGGTGACCGTTCGCAGAAATTAATACAAAACAATTCCCCCTTGATAAACTCGATCCAGAGTCGCTAAAATGTAGACATGAAAACCGATGTTAAAGAGCTTGAACAAGTGGTGGCACATTTACCTAAACGCCAGCTGAATGCTTTTCGGTTATGGTTTCACAACTTTGATGCGGAATTGTGGGATAAGCAGATCGAAAAGGATGCGGGGAGTGGCGCTTTGGATCATCTGGCCGATCGCGCGCTGCGCGATCTGGCCGATGGAAGGTGCACCGATTTGTGAGTCATAAGGCAAGTTCACAGTTTTGGTTATGTTACCACGATCTACCTGTGACAATTCGGGATTTAGCAGATCAACAATTTCAGCTCCTTAAAGAAAATCCTCGCCATCCCTCCTTGCATCTCAAGAAGACCGGCCGTTTCTGGTCAGCACGTGTAGGTCGGAATTATAGAGCCCTCGGTGTTGATTCCGCAGAAGGGATCGTTTGGTTCTGGATTGGCCCACATGCCGATTACGACAAATTGATTAATTCATGAATGAAGTTGCGAACCAGCTTTTGGAGAGCGACGGCTCGCACGCTCGCCGCGCCTCAAAAGTCACGTTGGCCAAGAAAAGATTTGATAAGCGATACTGTATTCAGTATCGTTCATTTATGAATCAACACAGGGCGGTCATTGACACGAATGTCCTGTATGCTGGGCTTTACTCGGCGACAGGTGCGTCTTATCAGATTCTACGCATGATTGAGAGGGGCCAGGTCACACCCCTGCTGTCAACGACGCTGTTGTTTGAATATGAAGAGGTTTTGAAGCGGGGCCATCGTTCGCTAGGACTGTCCGTCCAGGATGTTGAAGATGTCCTGGACGGTCTCTGTAGCCGGGCGGAATTCAGGAAAATTCATTTTCTTTGGCGCCCGCAACTTTCCGATCCAAAGGATGACCACATTCTGGAATTGGCTGTGGCTGCTGGCAGCGTGGATATTGTGACGCACAATGTGAAAGACTTTAAGTTGGCTATAAGCTTCGGGGTGCGAATCGTCAAGCCCTCCGACTATTTGGGAGAACTAAAATGAGTTCATTAAACTTGCGGCTTCCGGATTCCGTTCACCGCCATATTAAGGCTATCGCCAAACAGGATGGAGTGTCCATCAACCTGTTCATTACCTCAGCTGTTTCTGAGAAGATATCCGCTCTCACCACCGAAACCTATCTTGAAGATCGTGCCAAACGTGCGCACAAAGGGGCCTTCAAGCGCGTGCTTGATCGAGTGCCCCAAAGAACTCCGCTTCCCGGAGATGAATTATAGAATCCGGCCAACAACACACTCGTGCCTACCGTCGCTAAACGCTCCGGCGGCACAGTGTGAACGTTGGGGCATGAGATTAAAAAAATGATGGATAGGAATTAATTCAATGTGGGAGGGGCACTCCGTGCCGCGACAGGTCCCGGGAGGATCTGAACGGGACAAGAATCGCCGCGCGGAGCGCGCCTCCCACATTGGGGGAACTCAGGATGATCAAAACGAGGACAACCCCAACAACCCACTCGTGCCTACCGTCGCTAAACGCTCCGGCGGCACAGTTTGAGCGTTCGCATGCTGAATGAATTAATAATGAAGACAGATTGATGGAATTCAAGGCAATGTGATATGATCGTGAGGAATTTGAGGGAGATATATACATGACCGCCCAGGCAACACAAGTCCTTGAGGAAGCACTCCACCTCTCGCCGTTGGAGCGTGCGGAGTTAATTGAGCAGATATTTGCAAGTTTCAGCTTTCCATCACGTCAGGCAAATGATGCTGAGTGGGGGCGAGAGGCAGAGGACCGGATTGATGCCTACGATGCCGGGCGCATTGCATCCACCTCTGCACGGGAAATATTTGCGCGCGTTGAAGGTTTGCGCCCATGACGGTGGAGTTTCTTCAAACCGCCGACCGAGAGTTTTTTGACGCTATAAGTTATTATAACACGCAGGCTGAAGGGCTTGGCTTTGAATTTGCTGCGGAAATCAGCCACACCCTCAATTGCATCGTGGAATTTCCTGATGCTTGGACATTACTTTCGGCGCGCAGTCGTCGGTGTCGGACAAGACGCTTTCCGTACGGTGTCATTTATCAGATTCGCGAGTCGGTCATCCTTGTCGTGGCTATCCAAAATCTCCATCGCCACCCTGATTCATGGAAAGATCGTCTTGGTCCTGAAGAAATATGATGAAGCGAACCAGCTTTTGGACCACGACGGCTCGCACGCTCGCCGCGGGTCAAGAGTCACGTTCGCATCAGGAAAATGATCTGAAAGTTGATTTGAAATACAGATAACTTCCTATTAATATTAAAAACATGACAACTACCTTGGCAATTGACCGTTTATCAAGACCAGAAAAACTTCGCGTGATGGAGGCGATCTGGGTTGATCTAACCCAAGATGAAGTTTTGACTGAGTCTCCGGCGTGGCACAAGGAGGTTTTGGCTAAAACAGCGCGCAGGGTCAAAAACGGGGCAGAACCGATTCTTGACTGGGAACAGGCGAAACGGGACCTCCGGAAACGCATTCGATGAGTATCAAGATACTTGCTTCCGCGTCCGAAGACCTTGATCGTGGAAGAATCTTCTATTCGCGGCAAGGCGAGGGACTGAGCGAGTATTTTTTAGATTCCTTAGCTTCCGACATTGATGCCCTTGCTCTATATGCAGGAATTCACCCCAAGGTGTTTGGCTATTACCGCCTTCTCTCAAAGCGTTTCCCCTATGCCGTTTATTACCAGATCAATAGAAGCCATGATGTCATTGTGTGGCGTGTGCTGGATTTGCGTCAAGATCCCTTGCGGATACAAAGGGCATTGAAATAGTTGCGAACCAGAAAGTCCAGGTTACCTCGCGTCCCGCTCGGAACCTGACTTTCGGCGTTCGATGCAATTAAATTGACAAACAAAGAGTGATGCACTACATTGTATTACAGGAGAGAAATAGATATGACAACACTCACCATTCGTTTGCCAGAGTTGCTGAAAAGCGATCTAGATGAAATCAGTCGGGAGGAGCACAAGGCCGTAAGTGACATTGTGCGAGAGTCCCTTAGGCGCTATATCGCCGTCGAAAAATTCCGATCAGTTCGCAAAAGAATTCTCCCCTTTGCCGAAGCCCAAGGACTTCTGACGGATGACGACATCTTCAAGGCCTTGTCATGAGAGTCATTATTGATGCCAATGTTGCCATCGCCGGCGCCGCTTCTCGCGGCCTGTGTGAGGCAATCATGGAACTTTGCCTTGAGCATCATCGCATCGTTTTGTGTGAAGGAATTTTGAAGGAAATTGAAGAGAAGCTGAGATTCAAGCTCAAGGTTCCGGCCGCTATTGTTGCTGAATATGTGAGAGTGCTTCGTCATGGCGCCGAAATCGTCGAGCCGGAACATGTTGATAAGGGGATTTGCAGGGATCCCGATGACCTGATGATTCTTGGGTTGGTTTATCCTGGGAATGCAGATGCCATAGTCACAGGAGACAAAGATTTGCTGGTCATCACTGAATACAAGGGTGCTCGAATTCTGAATCCTCGCAGTTTTTGGGAATCAAACAAAAAAGAGAAATGACCATCGAACAAGCCAATCCTCACGACGGCGAGTACGCCGCGCAAGATTGGCCGCGTTCGCCAAATCGAAAATGATTGCCGGAAACGGAGGTATGAAGTATAGTCATACCGTAATAAATAGGAGGCAATTATGGCTGTTGCAAAAATCGCTATTTCGTTGGAAGAGGACATCCTTGTTGAGCTAGACCGCTTGGTGAGGAGGCATATTTTTCCCAATCGGAGCCGCGCCATTCAGGAGGCGGTAAAGGAAAAGGTTACGCGTCTCTCCGTCAACCGTCTTGCGACTGAGTGCGCAAAACTTGATCCCAAGGCGGAACAGGCCTTCGCGGAGGAAGGAATGTCCAAGGAGGTCGCGTCATGGCCAGAATATTGAGGGGCGACATCGTCTGGGCTGACCTGAACCCGGTGAAGGGGCATGAACAGGCCGGGCTTCGCCCGGCCCTCATTCTTAGCCCGGAGATCTTTAATGATCGATCTGGAACCGTAATTGCCATGGCCCTAACAAGCCAACCCCAAAAGGCCGGATTCCCTCTCACCATGGAAATCACGAGCGTTTCCCTCCCCAAGCCGACATGGGTGAAAATCAGTCAGATCCGAACGCTTTCCGTTGAACGACTGGGTAAACGCATGGGACATGTTTCGGATGAAGAGATGAGCCAAATTGTCGAAGGACTCAATGAAATTATAGGCGAACAAACAAATTCAGGCTATCGCCGCTGAACGCGGCTCAGCCTGATTTGCGCCGTTGGCAGACGAAATAAAAGATTTTGGACAGGATGAACAAAATAAAACAAAAAAATAATCTATGTTTGAACTAAAACCTGATTTCGACAATGTGCTCGATCGCTACGAAGCGTGGTGGGATTGTGCCGTCCTGGACCGTCCGCTTGTATCGATGACTTTTCCCGTGCCGGAGGCCGCTCGCAAGCCAGTTCCACAGAGGAAACATGCATCCCTGCGTGACAGATGGATGGACTCCGAGCACATTGCGGCTCAGGCTTACGCCCGCCTCCGGAATACGGTGCATTTCGCAGACAGCCTTCCAATCACATGGCCCAATCTGGGGCCTGAAGTCTTCTCGGCGTTCTACGGTTGCGAGATGGAGTACGGAGAGAATACGGCCTGGAGCAAGCCTGTCCTTGCCGACTGGTCCGATGAATCCGTTGAGAGGTTGCGTCTGGACAGGACTTCCTTCTACTTCCGCAAAATCACGGAAATGACCGAAGCGCTGATCGAGACAGGCAAGGGGAAGTTTATCGTTGGCTACACCGATTTGCACGGTGGCGGCGATGCGATTGCCGCGTTTCGCGACCCGCAGGAGTTGCTGCTCGACACCCTCGAACATCCGGAGGAGATCAGGAGACTCTGCGACAGAATTACGACGGAATTTCTGGCGGTTTACGACCATTTCCACCAGGTCCTTTCCGCCGCAGGCATGCCGAGTACGACCTGGCTTCCCGCAACCTGCAAGGGGAAGTTCCACGTTCCGTCTAATGACTTCTCCTGCATGATCTCCAGCGAATCCTTTGAGGAGCTTTTCGTTCCAGGGATCATCCGGGAATGCCGGCACATGGATCGGTGCATCTACCATCTCGATGGTCCTCAGGCGCTGCGCTATCTTGATCGCTTGCTCGAGATACAGGAGATTGATGCGATTCAATGGGTTCCCGGGGCGGGGCACGACTACTGGGTCGACTCGATTGATGTATATCAACGCATTCAGAGCAAGAAGAAGGCATTGTGTCTCGGTTTGCCGGCCAAAGATTTGCCCCTTCTGTTCGAGACTTTGGATCCGAGAGGCGTATGGGTGTCTGTTGGGGGAATATCCAATCAACAGGAAGCCGAGGCGGCGTTGGGCGACATCGCCAAATGGACGAAGAAACAATAGGCCCCGAACCCTCATTATTGCCGTTCACTGGTTGTGGCGGCGGACAGGCATCGTTTATAAAGTACAAGCCATCCTGCTCTGGATGTTCTTCGGATTTGCATGCGGTTCTGCTATGCCGCACCTTTGCGAATCGGCCATGTTCTTCCGAGGCTTAAAACAAATGCATGAATGGAACGACAGGCAGAACCAAGCGGCGCAGGCTACGGCTCCTAACGTCGCCGAACCTGGCCACTGACGTTGGGGATGAAATTGAAGAGATGATGGACAAGAATTCATCCAATGTGGGAGGGGCACTCCGTGCCGCGACAGGTCCCGGGAGGATCTGAACGGGACAAGAATCGCCGCGCGGAGCGCGCCTCCCACATTGGGGGAACTCAGGATGATCAAAACGAGGACAACCCCAACAACCCACTCGTGCCTACCGTCGCTAAACGCTCCGGCGGCATAATGTGAACGTTGGCAGTAGAAATTTAATTGATAATGATATCATTAATGATACTATCCTTTCATGGCCACGGTTGAAGACATTGTTACAGAGATGCGAAGCAACCCTAAAGGGGTGCGGTTTGCGGATTTGTGCCGTGCGTGCGAGCACTTTTTCGGGCAACCAAGGCAAAAAGGAACCAGCCATCGGATCTACAGGACACCATGGCTGGGGGATCCACGGGTAAACATTCAGGATGACAAAGGGAAAGCTAAAGCTTACCAGGTCAGGCAAGTATTGAAGGCAATTGAGAGGTGGGAATATGAAAACCATTCCGCATGATCACTATACCTACCGCGTCACATGGTCGGAAGAAGACAATGAGTATGTTGGCCTTTGCGCGGAATTTCCGGGTTTGAGCTGGCTGGCAGCAGCACCCGAAGCTGCGCTTCGGGGCGTTCGCTCCGTTGTGGCGGATGTCATAGAGGATATGAATAAACAGAGGGAACCCATTCCTGAGCCGCTGGCAAACCGATCATTCAGTGGTAAGTTCATGGTGCGAGTCCCGCCCAATGTGCATCGCGAACTCGCTTTAGAGGCCGCAGAGGCCGGTGTCAGCCTGAATCGTCTGGCATCAGCCAAACTGGCTCATGGATAATAGACCATGCCAACAACACAATTCTGGCTATCGTCGCTCCACTCCTCAGCCAGATTGTGACGTTGGAGCAATATATGAATATGTATATTCATATTGCCGATATAGGCGGTTATCTGTAGGATATAGTCATGTCAAAGGTTCGATTCGAATGGGATGATACCAAGGACAGGGAGAACCTCAGAAAGCATGGGGTTTCGTTTTCAAGGGCACAGTTTGCCTTTGCCGACCCGAAGCGTGTGATAGCCCAGGATTTGGCGCACAGTCAGTCAGAGTCGCGATTCTACTGCTTCGGTCAGGTTGATGAAGGGGTAATGACAGTTAGATTCACTTATCGGAATGACATGATCCGGATCATTGGCGCAGGTTACTGGCGGAAAGGAAAAGCAATTTATGAGAGCGAAAACAAAATACAGCGCTGAACCCATTGGGCCAGTCAAAATCATTACAGATTTTCTGCCGTCTCCAGATCAGCTTGCCTTCAAAGAGGATAGTAAGAAAGTGACCATTGGCTTGAGTCGGCGCAGCATCGCCTTCTTTAAGGAAGCCGCAAGCCAATACGGCACTCCTTACCAAACCATGATCCGCCGACTTCTCGATTCGTATGCTGAAACATACGGGAAAACGACTCCAACCACGCCTCGCACTTTACGTCGCTGACGCGCCGAAAGTGAAGGCGACCGTTGGAGTAATCAGATGAATGATTGAGTGATAATTTAACATCTGGTAAGGTATTGACATGAAAATCCAAGCAATTATCCACAACGCAGAAGAAGGCGGTTTCTGGGCTGAGGTGCCTGCCTTGCCTGGGTGCGTAACGCAGGGCGAGACGTTGGCTGAGATCAAAAGAAACCTGAAGGAGGCCGTTGAACTCTGGTTGGAGGCGGGGCAAGAGGTGACCAGACCCCGCCCCGAAGATCGAGTTCTGGAGTTTGCCGTGTGAAGCAGATCACGGGCAAGGAGCTTGCAAAGGCCATCCAGCGGCGTGGGTGGCAGCTCTCTCGTGTCAAGGGAAGCCACCACATCTTCCTGAAGGATGGACGACGAGAGCGCATCGTGATCCCCATACATGGATCACAACCGCTCAAAATCGGACTTCTGCATGCTCTCATGAAGATTGCCGATCTTAATGAAGACGAAATCTGAACCCAACCAGCCCTCCGAGCGCGACGCCGCTCACGCGGCGCGGCTCAAGGGCACCGTTGGGGGAGAGATAAAACGAAGACAATGGCGATTCTGACTCTCCTCCTCGCTGCGGGATGCTCCACGGCGGAGTCCATCTCTGCCCTGCTTCACGGCGAGGGCGTCCTCCGTCTGCCTGTCGCGGACATGACATTTCGCCGGATCGATCCCGCGCAATACGGCACCAACATGCCGGCGTTTTTTCTTCTGGAAACCGAGGTGACGAATGAAATGTACGCGCAATACCTGCGCGACACAAAGCAGAGGAAGAATGACTCGCTAACCGTTCGTCAGGCGCGGGATCTTCGCTCAAGTGGACAATGGAGTACCGCAAGCCCCGCCTGGGATGCAGACATCCTTTCCCTGACGTGGGACGAGACCACGCCGCCCAAGAGCAAGGAACGATACCCCGTCGCACTTGTCACCTACGCGGACGCGACGAACTTCTGCGCATGGTTGACGAAACAACACAGCCAGATCGGTCTCTTCCGCCTTCCCACAAAAGCAGAATGGCTGGTTGCGGCCTACGGCAGAAGTCGGGACTATCCATGGGGAGAGAAGTTAGATATGGCGATTCCCTGCGTCTCTCCCTCCAGTGATCGACACCGGATGGAGCCTGTGTCAGTAGACGGGCCAACTCGGGACATCACGCCGGAAGGAATCCGACACCTCTGGGGCAACGTGAAGGAATATATTCAGAACCCATGGGATTCAGGGCGATCCATCTTCGGTTCGACGAGCACAATACATCGTTCTATGCCTTGGGCTCTTTTCCGTTGCGGGCGATCTATTCTTTCAACACCGGATGTCAGCCACATCAGCTCTCGTGACCATGATGGGCGTCTATCTCGTGGATATGTTGCGTGTGCAATCATTGATGCGCAGAATGGCACTGCACCGGGATGTTGAGAGTCAAATACAAGGCGTAAAGCCCGGTGCATATTTTAGGTTCTTTTCATTTCCCACCGTCTTGCCTGTGCTTGCGCTCATCAATCTCTTAGTGCGCTGGAGGTGATGGTAGGACTAGGAATTAGGAAAGAGCCGAACAAAGTCTCGCAACGTATTGCTCACCCTGGTGAGCTCGCAAACGTTGAAGGCGACTAGAATATCAGAATTGAATACGACAAGATCAAAGGGTACAATTTTAAGTGATTGGAGGGAGATCCTATGGAAATCGCACTACCCCTTGACAAAATGACCGTTGCGGACAAATTCAAAACTTTGGAAGAAATATGGGACAGCCTCAAGCGAACCCCAAAAGATATTCCTGTACCGGCGTGGCATGCTGATGTTTTAAAGGCGCGCGAATTAAGGGTTCAGGAAGGAACCTCAGTGTATGGCGATTGGGGAGATGCCAAACGTCGTATTCGAGAGCGAACCCGGTGAAAATCAGGATTCTTGACGAAGCTGAACGGGACTTGGTAGATGGGGTTCTGTTTTATGAAGCCCAAGATCCGGGACTTGGGGATTACTTTCTGGATTCGATATCGGCCGACATTGATTCGCTCCAACTTTTCGGCGGTATTCACCCAGTTCGGTCGGGGCGACATTGTTTGCTTGCCACTAAATTCCCCTACGCCATCTACTATAAATTGGTGAATCGTGTGGTACATGTTCAGGCCGTTTTGGATTGTCGCCGAGATCCGGCATGGATTGAAAAAAGATTAAAATAATCCCGAACCAGCTCTTTGACCGCGACGGCTCGCACGCTCGCCGCGGGTCAAGAGTTACGTTGGGGCATGAGATTAAAAAAATGATGGATAGGAATTAATTCAATGTGGGAGGGGCACTCCGTGCCGCGACAGGTC
>JBAWZF010000058.1 GCA_037143175.1 bacterium | reverse complement strand
GAGGGCGTCCCTCCGGGAATCGGCGGCGTTGAGGTTGCTATGAGAAACTACATAGTGCCGGGTCTTTTGGTTTCCTGTATGTTGCTGGTAGCCTTCTGGCTTGTGGCGGGAAGGATTAGTGACAAGCCTTTCAAGGCCTTTGATTTGACGGGAGAGGACTTTGCAGGGTTTACCCCGATGGTTCCCGGAATGACCGTGCAAGTGCTTCCGGTTACTGTCAGGGAGCAGGCCGAACCCAACATCGTGGCGTATGTGGCCGAATGCGAAGGTTCGCCTGTGAAGCTTGGGTTGCGCTTGGTGCATGGGTACAACATGCCCATGTGCATGAAAATCAAGGGCTACCGTGTTGAGGAAGTTGCTCGGTTGTTAAGTTCTCAAGTTGTTGAGAATGGAGCCCCCATCAACTCAACAACTCAACAACTCAGCAACTCAGTTCCCCAGGGGCTTCCTGTCCAGATCTGGCGGGTTATTTCCTCGACGGGCGATACGTCCATCTGGGTTACCACCATGATCCGTTCTGGAGATTTTGCCGTGACCACGGTAGATGTCTGTTCCATGGCTTTTCCTCGTGTGGATATACCGGATGACCCGAATTGGATTCCGCAGGGGTTAAGCTTAGCCGATCTCAAGCATCCGATTCAATCATCCAGGAAATATCTCAGGGCGCGATGGAATGCCTCCCGTACTGATGTGTTGACCTTTTTGCGCTTGCGTCAACCTGCGTGGGCCAATGAGGAGCTTCTAACCTATGTATCCCGTAGCGTGTCATTCCCTGTGACGACGGAGAATGAGTCTATGGTGATTCGTCAGGTACTCACCGGACATAGCGCCATGCTAAAAGAGCTACAGCACTGGCGAGGGCAGGCGAAAAACGTGAATCTCGCCCCTTGAGCATCACTTGCTCAACCTGTTCAGTGTTAGGATTTCTCCTAGCGTACTTACCGTCCATTCTGCTTTTTCCGGCGTCGTTGCTTGCCCTGTGTCCTGAACAGATTTCTGGCGGCGTCTGACCGTGCCGGGGACGGCGCGGTCCACCTTGAGAGCAGGTCGGTCTATTGTGGGGAGGTTATGAACCATAGCGCTCTCCCCGCTCGCGCACGATGATGGCCTGTTCGCGCTCGATAAAAGTGAGTCCACTGCAATTCTCTCCGCAGTGCGGAGAGAATTGGTAACGCAGGAAGGGAGTGCGTAAACTACGGCCCAGTTCTGTGGCGTGCGCGTCCGTGCGTTGTTTATTCCTGGTTTTCACGCTCCGCTCCCTTTTTCTTTCAGTGCTGTCAAAAGTTCATACCCTTTTGGGGTGAGGCGGTACTTTTGGAGGCGGCTGGTGGGTTTGTCAGGTAACGTCCGTTCGATAAACCCGGCTTCCAGAGCCGGCTTAAGGTAGCGATTCTCAAAGTTGTCACGTCCGCGAAGTTGCAAGGCCTTTTGAATCGCTTGCCGAGTCATTTCCCCGTCTATCACAAAGAGAACTCGCTCGGGTTCCGATAGAGGCACAAATCCGCCTTGCCCTGTGACTTGCCCTGTGACTTGCCCTGTGACTTGCCCTGTGATTTGAGTGGTCGGGCGGCGAAGAGTGACGAGAAAACCGTCTGAAACAGTGAATTCCGGCTCAGGGAGGCCTGTTTCCCTGCACCGGCGAATCATGTCGCGGGTACCAGTACCCATCCGCTCGATATATTCGGTAAGATAAAGCGGTTCGGCTAATAGTGGATTGGCAGGAATGGACCCGTGGGGCTGGCGAAGCTTTTCAAGTGTCAGTGAGTGAGGCAGAACGCCAGGATTCCAAACCTCCAAACGATCCGAAAATAGCATGACCTGAATACTGCCGTTGCTGGTGTAATCGCGATGAGCAACGGCATTGACAATAGCTTCCGCCACCACTTCCCGAGGGATCTCGTAGGCAACCGGTGCTCGGGGACCATCCTTCCGAGTGCCAACAGAGAGATTCAACTTTGACATGACGAAATCAAGAGCCTGGTCCACGAGCGTAAACACGGTGCCTTTGACGAAAACGAGGCGAGGTATGCCCAACTGAGTCGCGGCGAGAAATTCGCGGTGGGTTGGAGAAAAACCTTTAGCATCTTCCCATCCATATTCGTCGCCGAATAAACCCAGATACACACTACATCGTCGTACTTCATCCAAATAGACGTCATCAGGGCGACGGTCGGAGGCCGGAAGATCCTCAAAGAGAAAGACATCAAAGAAGCGGCTCAGCAAGGCATCACCAAGGATATAGGTTTTGAGAGCTTGCCGTTCTGTGGCGAACTCCTTTTGCACACTACTGATGAATATCCGTGTTTTCATAACATGAAAATTTGGCCGATGTCCGCATGGTAATATTTGCGTAACCAGTTGTCATTATGCTGAATGCAACATTTTCCACGCACTGCGCGGAAAATTGAGAACGCAAGACAACATTGCCCGAAGTAGGCCAGACTCTTGATTACCTTCGTCATACACCCAGCCTCGTCAGAATTTCTTTGAGCGCTTTGTCCGTCTCCCGCGCCTCTTTCTCCAAATCACCGAGTTCCTCAACAATCTCGGCAAGTGGACGGTACTCATCAGCGTCACCGGTATGGATGTAGCGGCTGGGGGAAATGTTGTAATCGTTTTTCGCGATTTCAGTGGTGCCGACAACACGGCTGTATTTATCCACTTCCTTCCAGGTCAGAAAGGTATCGGCAATACGGGCGATGGCTTCTTCGGGGATGTAGTTCTTTGGATCCCCTTTGATAAACTCGCGGCTGGCGTTGAGCAGTAGCATCTTGCCCGCGCGGGTTTTCGGCTTTGCCCGATTGAGAACGATGATGATGCCGGGGGCGGTGGTGTTGTAGAAAAGATTCTCCGGCAGGTAGATCACGCCGTCTATCAGATCCTGATCAACGAACCATTTGCGGACATCTTTTTCCTTGTTCGTATTGGCATTGCCGGAGCCGGTCATCATCAAGGTCGCGTGTTCCGTGGGTGGTGGCGTTGAAGTCCACTCGGTCAAGTATCCCCTTAAGCAGAGGGTTGGCATCGGCGATGGCGCGCAGGTGGGTGGTGAGTTGCTGGCCGATCATGTCGGAAAGTTTGCGGATGACGGACCAGACGGTGTCGTCCGGGTTCTTGGGCTCCAGCGGGAGGTAAAAGCGCACGAGTTTCTTATCGTGTTTCACCAGTTTGAAGGCCTTGGCCCGACCGCCGACTTCCTCGGCAATGCGATTCAATTCGTCATCGAAAACATCGCAAAGGCGCTTTGTGAAGATGAGCGGAAGAATGAAGTCCTTATATTTGCCGGCATCTTTGGCGCCGCGGATGGAGCAGGCAGCGTCCCAGATCCAGGACTCGAGGGATTTACCGTTGTCTTTTGTCATCGTTAATCCAGCTTCTTCATGGTGTCAAATAGCTTGAGCCAATGAATTGCGAGGATAGAATGATTACAGGTGGCAATCAAGATCAATGGGACTTTTGCATCAGAATGCGGTTGAATGCAGGGATTACTTCTTCCGCTTGACCCGGTATTTGACTGGAGCGTCGGCAGCCTTTAAGGCGCTGTACTTATTTTCGCTATGCGATGACAAGTTGGTGATAATCAAGGCGAGTCCCTTGTATGGATCCACACCCAGCGCGAAACAAAGATTCACGAAGTCGACAATTTCCAGCCGTCGTTCACCATTTTCGGTTTTGGCGACCCAGGAGTGAGACACTCCGAGACGGGAGGCAATGGTGCGCATAGGGAGGTTTTTGGCAGCGCGATTAGTGCGTAGCCAATTTCGCAGCGCAGCCCTTGTTTCGGGTTGGAGTATCTGATCCATCATTTGACGGAGAAGATACTCTATCCCATGCATAATATCCAAAATGGAAACATGCAAAACAGGTCACAACATAATAAACCACAATGTGATATGAATTTTAATCGCCATGCTTTGTGTTCCCGAAATGGGAACAGATTATGGGCCATGGCTTCAGGATTCTGAAGCCTATATTCCCCGGAGCGTCGTCAGACTATCGCCAAGCAATTCCGCCCGCCAACCACGCAGAAGACGATGATTCATTGGCAAGGCAAGGGTTCCTTCGTGCAGCAGCATCAGAACATCATTCTTGGTGCTTACCAGACGGGCATCCACTCGCTTGGCCTCGGCGGATATTCGAATATTCTCCACCAATACGGCGATTCTTTCTTTGCCGATTTTTCGCTCATCAGGAGGTTCCGATACAAGAGGGCATTCCGATTCAGGTATTGCCAATCCCTGCTGAACTGCTGCCAGTAAGGGTTCGCCGTAACGCGCCTCGGTCCGGCGTTTGAAATCACGGCATTTCTCGAAGTCAGCGATTTGAGTCGGCATGATACAAGCCAGGGATAACAGTTCTGAATCTTCCGCCACATGCTGACGTGGAAGATCTGCGGATTTGGCTTCCTGCTCCCGCCAAGTGGCGAGCTCGCGTAACACGGCCAGACTGCGGATGCCTAATCGTCCGGATCCGCGAATCCGGCGATAGGTTTCCGCCGGACTCCGCTCTTCTGTAAGGATGGGGTCATTGAGCAGCTGAAGCTCTTCATTCAGCCACGACTCAACGCCTGTCTCCCGGGCTTTTTCCCGCATGAGGGTTGCGGCCCGCGGTAGGTACCGAACGTCATCTGCGGCATATTCCAATTGTTCGCCAGATAAGGGGCGCGCCATCCAGTCGGCGCGGGTATGTCCTTTGGGTAATTGGACATCCAGGAGATTGGCCAGTAAATTTTGAAGTGAGATCTCACTGCTTAGTCCTGCGAACCCAGCCGCCAGTCGGGTGTCAAAGATGTTTTGCGGGATGCCGCCTGTCGCGCGGCGAAGAATCATGAGATCCTGGGGGGCATCATGCAGAATTTTTACAATACCCGGGTTTGTAAATACTTTTCCCAGAGGGGTAAGGTCAGATATGGCAACAGTATCAATTAGAAAACAAGTGCCATCAGGTGTCCCGAGTTGGATCATTCCCAGTCGAGCGTAGAACGTCCGTTCCCATACAAACTCAGTATCAACAGCCACGCAGGGGGTGTCGGATAGGTATTCAATAAGTTTCCCGAGATCGCCCGGAGTATCAATCATTGTGTAGTCATTAGCCATGTATCCATTATATCAGGGGCGCAGTCTTAATCATAATCTTAATCGTAATCCTGATCTGATTGCAGTAAGGTGAAAACAGTAATGCCGTAAAGGCGGAAGGAGATGAGCCTTATGACCCAGTTGGCTGAAACACGTAGTATGGCCCTATTTTGTGATTTTGAGAATATAGCCCTGGGGGTACGTGATGCGAACTACCCGCCCTTTGATATCAGCAAAGTGCTCGAGCGTCTGCTGCTTAAAGGCAACATTGTGGTCAAAAAGGCGTATTGTGATTGGAGTCGATACAAGGAGTTCAAGGGCCTGATGCATGAGGCTTCGTTTGAATTAATTGAAATTCCGCATGTTCGCCAGTCTGGTAAAAACTCCGCCGATATCCGGCTTGTGGTGGATGCGCTGGATCTTTGCTACACGAAAAGTCACGTTGACACCTTCGTCATCATTAGTGGGGATTCGGATTTCTCGCCGCTTGTGAGTAAATTGCGGGAAAACGACAAGATCGTGATTGGGGTGGGGGCTAAAAACTCAACCTCCGAACTGTTGATTGCCAACTGTGATGAATTTATCTACTACGATGATCTGGTGCGGCGCGCCCTGCCCCGGCCCCGTGTCGTACGTAAGCCGGCGAGAGCCGATGCCCCGACCGCCAAGGCGCCGGTTGTTGCTGCCTCAAAAGATCCCAAGGATAAGAAAGACGAGGCTTTTGATCTACTGGTTGCAACTTATGAGGCCCTGTTGGAGGAACGTGGTGAAGGGGAAAAGATCTGGGGCTCCATGATCAAGCAGACACTCCGGCGTCGAAAGCCCGGCTTCAGCGAGTCGTACTACGGATTTCGCTCCTTTAATCAGCTGCTCGATGAAGCTCGTGATCGTGGAATTTTCGACCTTGAGCGCGACGAAAAATCCGGCGGCTATGTCATCAAAGGCGTTGCTGCGCAGTAGTCAGGATTCAGAATAGATCTATATACTGGATACTGAATTCTGACTTCTGGATCCTAATTTTATTAGTCTCGCTTGTTTGAAATCAAAAACGCTATCATTCAAAAATATGGATACAAAGATTGATGCACCTCTAAAGCCTACTTTCGCAGCCCTCGGGCTATCTCCCGCCATTCTCAAAGCCGTTGAAACCCTGGGGTTCGAAGAGCCCTCGCCTATTCAGGCGGCGGCCATACCTGTTCTCATGGCGGGAAACGACGTCGTGGGGCAGTCGCAAACGGGTTCTGGGAAAACAGCGGCTTTTGCCATTCCTGCAATTGAGAAAGTGGATGCGGCCAATCGTGCGGTCCAAATTCTGATTCTATGTCCGACCCGTGAACTCGCAACCCAGGTGGCGGAAGAGGTTCACAAGCTTTCCCTTCACAAACGGGGTGTGCATTCGGTGCCCATTTACGGCGGGGCCTCCTATGACCGCCAGTTGTTTGAATTGCGGAAAGGGGTCCAGATCGTTATCGGAACACCGGGGCGGGTGTTAGATCATATCGATCGCGGTACCCTGAAGCTTGATCAAGTAAGCATGGTCATTCTGGATGAGGCCGATCGTATGCTGGATATGGGTTTCCGGGATGATATTGGCAAAATTCTGGACTCCACTCCCTCCGAACGGCAGACTGTATTCTTTTCCGCCACCATGTCGCCGCCTATTCGCGAGCTGATCAAGCGCTATTCGCGTGATCCTAAACCCATCCGTATGGAGCAGAAAACAGCCACTGTGTCTACCGTTGAACAATGGTTCTACGAGGTTCAGCACGTTCATAAAGTGGCGGCGTTGCTGCGCTTGATTGACTATTACGGCTTCCGTCTGGGTATCATCTTCTGTAATACCCAACGCATGGTGGACGAGCTTACTGATACTCTGCTCGCCCAGGGATTTTCGGCCGATCGTTTGCATGGCGGAATTCCGCAGGTTCAGCGGACGCGCGTGATGAATAAGTTCAAGAAGTGTGAATTCGAATTTCTTGTTGCCACCGATGTAGCCGCCCGGGGTATCGATGTGGATGATCTGGAGTTGGTGGTCAATTACGATATCCCCTATGATGCAGAGGACTATGTTCACCGGATTGGTCGAACTGGACGTGCTGGCAAGCGCGGGATGGCCATTACTTTTGTGTCAGGTCGCGATATTTACAAACTCCCCTTTATTGAGCGGTTTACCCGCACCCGCATTCTTCGCGGCAAGATGCCGACCATGGGCGAAGTTGAGGAAAAACGAACCGATGCCCTGATTGAAAAAGTGCGTAAGGTATTGCGGGGAACTGCGTTTGCCTCGCAAATGCCTCTTGTGGATCGATTGCTCGAGGAAGGCTTCTCCTCCACAGATATTGCTGCTGCATTGTTTGTTATGGCGACTGGTGGAAGCGGCGACAGTGAGGAGGCTCCGACCGCTGGCAAAGTAGCGCCCGCCGCCGTCAAACCTGCCCCGCGGCCTACCATGACCCCGCCAGTGAATACGGCGCCGTCTATTCCCAGACCGGTGGCTGTAAAATCTGCCACCCCCGTGACGGCCACGGCCTCAAAGGTGGCGTCGAAGCTAACGCCCATGGTTACGTCCAAGATTATGCCTGCCGCTGCGCCTAAGATTCTGCCGGTCATTGCGCCTAAAAAGCAACCACGTCCGGACTCAAAGCCCATGCGCGAACGGCGTGCGGAAGCTCTTGTTCCCAGCACAAAAACCAACGAAGATCCCCTGCCTATATTGCGTCTTGCGCCACGGGGGAGTCAGTGGGTCAGGCTGAGTGTGGGATGGAGCGATAAAATCAATCCAAGGGCGATTGTCAACCTGTTCGAAGCCAAACTTGGAGTGCTCCCGCCGCGTGTGGGCATGATCGAGCTGACCCAGACTCAGTCCTTTGCCCAAGTCGGAAAGGAATTTCTGGCCCCGCTTGAGAATGGCCCGATGACGGTGGATTCCGAATTCGGCGACCTGACACTTTCATTGCTTCCCGAAAAACATACCTCAGACGTAAAAGGGAAGCCGCGGAAATCAGTGGACAGTGGACAGTAGGCAGTTGGCAGTGAGCAGGGGCCAGAAAGAAGCTTACTGCTTTCTGCACACTGCATTCTGCTAGCTGGTTACTGCTGCTTACTGCCAACTGACCACTGCTTACTGATCTCTTCAGCAGCCACTTCGTTCCCGCGGGCATTCCAGTGGCGGTCGGTTTTCAGGTAGCAGGACTGCCAGCCTTCCGGCGTCGCTTTGATGGCTGGCATGAGATCAAGATATTGAATTCCCAAGGTGGCGCAGAGGCTTCGCATTTTCGCGGGCAGAGGTGCTTCTCCCAGCTTTTCCGTCCGTTGAATATCGGTATCGCAGGGGATGGTCAATACGAGTATGGGAATGGAAGGGGCCGCAATCCGGAATTCCTGAAGCACTTTTTCCAGCCGATCCCACTGGGCTGAAGTAAAGTCGAAATACCCCGCGTAGTTGGCGGGAAGAGTTGCCTGACGATGTCGTGATAGGCTTTTGAAATGTTTGATCAAATTGCCGGTATAAGTGAGATTAAGCAGGATTTGCTCCAATAGTTTTGAGCTGGGAGCCGGGGTTTGTGGTTTGGTGATGAGCAGCTCGTAATTTGGTTTAGTACCTGTGAAAAAAGGGCGGATCCGATCTGCATGCATGATGCGACCATACTCATAATCGTCATCCAGAAAGTCATTGTCCGGCAAAATGGTGATGATCAGGGCCTCATGTTCAAAGGTTTTTGCCAGTTCGGTATAGAGCATCAGATACTGGGTGGGGCCAAACGAGCCTGAGGTTCCGAAATTCAGGCATTCGAGCCCGGTAATTCGTTCGAGGCGGTCACTCATACGGTTCTCTGAGGCAACGCCCCAGCCTTCTACAAAGGAGTCCCCTAGAACGACCACGCGCTTTTTCCCGTGGGATTTAAGGTCACGCTCCTTATCCCTCATGCCCTGGCCGTTTGCGTGATAGGTTAGGTTATAGTCAGGGGAAACGTGTTTAAACGAAGAATGGGGGTCGTGCCAGACCCCGAATTTGGGGTTGCTGTCCGCCCAGAAACGCGAGCCAATATTACTCAGGCAATAAGAGGGCTTGGCGATTTTTAAGCGCCCACTGGCGCAAAGCCACGCCAGGCCAACCTCCAGCAGGACAACAGTTAGGATCAGGCTAATCGACACCCGCAACATCAACTTCAAAAGGGTTTTCATGAGTTGCAGGATATCGATTTACATTCAAATACAGAAGCCCGAATTGCGAAGTCAGGACCCTTCCTTCCCGCTAACCTGGGCGGAACTAAAGGTGGCCATCTCGGCCATCATTTTGAGGGCAGCCTGAATAATGGTCATCGCGAGCGCACCACCAGTTCCCTCTCCAAGCCGCATATTGAGGTCAAGAATAGGCTTCACCCCGATGGCATTCATGACAATTCGATGGCCGGCCTCTTCTGACAGATGGCTGAAGAATACATAGTCGGCTGCGGCAGGTTGAAGTTTGATGGCCGCCAATGCGCCTGCGGTGGAAATGAAGCCATCTACTACCACGGGAACCCGATTAGCTGCCCCACCCAGAACCAGGCCGGCGATGCCAGCGATTTCAAAACCGCCCAAGGCTGCCAGTATGGAGAGAGGCTCGGTCAATGAGTCCTTGTTGATGGCGATGGATTTTTCGATCACGCTGATTTTATGTTGAAGGCGGGCGTCATCGACACCGGTGCCGCGGCCGGTGATGGAGGAGGGTTTGAGATCCAGATAGGCGGCGAAAAGGGCGGTGGCAGGCGTGGTGTTGGCGATACCCATTTCTCCAGTTCCCAAGAGGGTGATCCCCTCGCTGGCGGCCTGTGTGGCCAGCGCAATACCCGTCTCCAGTGCCTGAATGGTTTGAGCTTTGGTCATAGCAGGTCCGATCGCCATATTGGCTGTACCGCGCGCCACCTTGTGGTGCAGCAGGTGGGGGGCATTGGCGAAATCAGCGTCAACACCCATATCCACTACGTTCAGTTCGGCACCTGCGTGGCGGGCAAAGACATTGACGGCGGCCCCGCCCGCCAGCATGTTGAAGACCATTTGCGGAGTGACTTCCTTGGGGAAGGCGGAGACGCCTTCGGCGGCTACGCCATGATCCCCTGCAAAGCAATAGATGCGGCATTTGCCGGGTTTGGGTTTAACGGTGCCCGTCGCCAAGGCATACCGCATGGCAATCTCTTCCAGGCGGCCAAGGCTGCCTTGGGGCTTGGTCAGGTCATCCAGATGCGCCTGTATGGCGGGAGTAATGGAGTGGTCGACCGGACGGATTATTTTCAGTGTATGTTCAAGTGTGTTCATATGTTTTTTCCTTTATTTGTTTAAAAAAAAAGGGTTCCGACAATCCAGCTTCTGCTGGAGTGTCGGAACCCTTTTCCATCAGATTCCAAAATATTTATGATTCGGCAGGTCTTCTGGCTTTCGGATCATTGCCGGTTCTTCAACCTTCCCGGGCCGATGCGGTTTTGCCGCTCGACCCAGTGGTGGGGTACTCCCTGAAAAACCAACTCCTCGATTACAGCGACGGGATCGCCACGGATTTGCACCGTGTTCCGGGATGCCGAATCAACTATTCACATATTGGGGCGTAGAATAAAGAGTGGCCGCCAGACTGTCAAGCCTTGACCACATTCTTGGCTGGCTTCAAGTAGACGCCCCGCGTGTCCACAATCAACTTGGCATTCTTCAAAATCATCTTGTAATCGAAAGAGGTGTGGTTGGTGGCCAGCAGGATGCAATCGTAGGAGGCAATGCTCTTGGCGGTCAGAGGGACGCTTTGCAGGTCGAATTTATGTTCCCGCATTTTGGGGAAAGCGGGGAAATAAGGATCTGAATAGGCAAATTTCGCGCCGCGTTTACGGAGTAATTCCAGCAAAATACAGGAGGGGGATTCCCGGGAATCATCCACATCTTTTTTATAGGCAAGTCCGAGCACGAGCACTTTACTGCCTTTAACCGATTTGCCTCGATCATTCAGGGCATCATTCAACTTGCCGATCACCCACTCCGGCATACCGCTGTTAACTTCGCCCGCCAGCTCGATGAAGCGTGTGTGAACTCCATATTCGCGGGCCTTCCAGGTGAGATAGAACGGATCAATCGGAATGCAGTGTCCGCCCAAACCGGGGCCCGGTTGATAGGGTACGAAACCGAAAGGCTTGGTGGCGGCAGCATTGATCACCTCATGGATGTCGATTCCCATACGGTCAGCCACAATTTTCATCTCGTTGACCAGGCCGATATTTACCGAGCGGTGGATGTTCTCCAGCAGTTTGGTCATTTCGGCCACACGGGTGGAACTCACCGGGACAACCCGGTCAATAATCGAGCCGTAGAGAGTGACGCCCACTTCAAGACAGGTCGGGGTAATTCCCCCGCAGACTTTCGGGATGGTCCGGGTATTGAATTTCTGATTGCCGGGATCTTCGCGTTCGGGGGAAAATGTGAGAAAATAATCTTTTCCGACGGTAAATCCACGCGCCTCAATACGCGGCAGGAGTTCTTCGTCCGTGGTACCGGGATAGGTGGTGCTTTCGAGGGACATAAGCTGGCCTGCCCGGATGTTGGGGATCAGTGATTCTACAGTTCCAATTACGTAACTCATATCCGGCTCACGGTGCTCGTCGAGTGGAGTGGGGACGCAGATAATCAGGGCATCGGCTTTTTTGGCCTCAGCAAAATTGGTGGTAGCCCGGAAACCGGCTTTGCGTGTTTGAAGAATTGCGCTGGCGGGGATATGTTCAATGTAGCTCTTGCCCGCATTGAGTTTGGTCACCTTGCTGTCGTCAATGTCAATGCCCACTACCCGGAAGCCTTCTTCCGCGAAGCGGATGACGAGCGGGAGCCCCACATAACCCAAACCGACAATACCAATAACGGCTGACTTGTTATTCAGTTTCTCGATAAGCATTTCTTTGTGTTTCATAGTTCTCCTTAGTTTAAGAAATTGAATGATAATCCCGGTACCACGCGACAAATTCAGGCAAACCTTGTGCGATTGATGTTGTCGGCTGGAAGCCCAGCTTGGTTTGGGCCAGTGTAATGTCGGCGTAGGTGGCGGGGACGTCCCCCGGCTGCATGGGGAGTAATTCCATTTTAGGTTCCACGCCAAGGGTAGTGGCCAGAGTCCGGATCATGTCCATCAGGTTTTCAGCGTTATGATTTCCCAGATTGAGCACCTCATAGGGGGCGAGTCCGGTGCTGAATAGTGCTGACTTCACGCCGGCAATAATGTCATCGATATAGGTGAAGTCACGGCGCATCTGGCCGTGATTGAAAACCGGAATGGATTTTCCTGCGAGCATGGCCTTTGTGAAACTCCAGTAGGCCATATCGGGGCGGCCCCAAGGTCCATAGACGGTGAAAAAGCGGAGGCCGACTGTTTGCAGTCCATAAAGATGGGTGTAGGTGTGTGCCATCAATTCATTGGCTTTTTTTGTGGCGGCATAGAGGCTGACCGGACAGTCCACGGGATCGTTCTCACTAAAAGGGAGCTTGGTGTTACCCCCGTAAACGCTGGAACTCGAGGCGTAGACAAGGCGTGGCGTTTTAGCGTGGCGGCAGGCTTCCAGGATGTTAAGAAAGCCTTCCAAATTTGATTTCTGATAGGCCGAGGGATTGGTTAGTGAATAACGAACTCCGGCTTGTGCTGCGAGATTACAGACGACATCGAAGCGGTGTTCTTTGAAAAGGTTTGTCAGCAGGGCGGCATCGCAGAGGTCGCCCTCAACACCCATATAATTGTTAAAACCGGTCAATCGGGCATGACGGTCGCGTTTGAGTTGTACGGGGTAGTAATCGTTGAAATTGTCGAGGCCGACCACTGTGTGTCCCTCTTTCAGGAGGGTATGAGCCAGATGCATTCCGATAAAACCTGCAGTTCCTGTAACAAATATTTTCATGATTTGATCTGGGGAGAGTGACAAATACGATCACATATGTGTGATTTTTACTTTAATTCTTTGAAACAGGCAACAATCCGTTCAGCGGTATGCCCATCCCATAGGGGGGGCTGGTGTGGGGCTCTGGGGAGCGCGGCGGCCTCCCTGAACTCGGCGCGGATGCGCTCGATGTCGTTTCCGACCAGGACGCTGACGCCCCCATGTTCCCGCAAGGTAATGGGGCGCTCAGTGTTCCAACGGAGCGTCAGGCAGGGGGTTCCCCAGATACAGCATTCTTCCTGCAGTCCGCCGCTATCCGTTAACATGACCTTTGCCCCCATGCTGAGCCGCAACATTTCATGGTATCCCAGAGGTTGGGTGAGGATAATGCCGGGAGCTTTTTGGAGTAGCTCCCACAGCCCGGAGGACTCCAGCTTTTTGCGGGTACGGGGGTGGACGGGCCAGATCAAGGGGATGACCGGGGCCACTTCGTCAGTAAGAAAACTTACCAGTGGCGCGAGGACATTCAGGTCGTCAACATTGGAGGGGCGGTGCAGTGTGATAACACAGAACCGGTTGTCTTTAAGCGGCGGGGCAGGATGATGTGCGCCCGGTAGGGCAAAAGCGGTGCAGAGGGTGGGGAGGTTCAGCGCCGCCGCTGGCGCCCGCTGGGCTTCCAGCGAATCAATCATGATATTGCCGACACGTTTGATCCGGTCGGCAGGTACGCCCTCCTTTAGAAGGTTTGCATCAGCCATGGCATCGGTAGTGAAGAGGAGGTCAGAAAGACGGTCGGTGACCATCCTGTTGATTTCTTCCGGCATATCGAGATCAAACGAACGTAACCCTGACTCAATATGGGCCAGTCGGATGTGCTCTTTTTTAGTGGTGATGGAACAGGCACAAGTGGCGTTGACGTCACCTACGACGATGACCCAGTCGGGTTTCCGTGCCTGGATCACTTTCTCAAAGGCGATCATTGTTTTACCGACCTGCTCGGCATGAGTACCGGATCCGATTTCGAGACTCACATCCGGGGCGGGAATACTCAGCTCCTTGAAAAAAGAGTCCGACATGGCGACATCATAATGCTGCCCGGTGTGCACGAGGGTATGGGTGAAAATATCCGGGAAGCGGCTGAGCTCGCGGACAAATGGAGCGATTTTCATGAAATTGGGACGCGCCCCGACAACTGATATGATGTTAAGCTTGGAACGGCTCATAAGTAAGGGGAAATATGTCTAATATCGGGGTAAATGTCGAGACTGGGATATGGGCTTGTAAAAACAGAAAAGAAACATTGACATTTAGGGGGTGGGAACCTAGCATAACCAACCTTTTGTTAGCAGAGAGCCGGAAAACGGCTTCGTACCGTGGATAAGGATGGATATTATGGATGCCTATGCAGTAGTTGGAACAGGCGGGAAACAGTATCTGGTGAAGGCCGGTGACACCCTTAAAGTTGAACTTCTCGAAGGGGAAGCGGGTAGCACGGTTACTTTGGATTCAGTGCTGGCGCTCTCTGATGGTAAAACCCTTACAGTGGGAACCCCTTTTGTAAAGGGTGCCAAGGTAAGTGCCGAAATTGTGGAGCGCGTGAAGGCGCCTAAAGTCGTGGCGTTCAAGAAAAAACGTCGCAAAGGTTATAAGCGGAAAGTCGGTCATCGTCAGCAGTTGACCGTGTTGCGCGTGGCCAGTATTGGCTAAAAACAGGAGTTTGATTTATGTCGAAAGCAGGCGGCAGTAGAGTAAATGGACGTAATAGCCGTGGGCAACGCCTTGGCGTTAAAGCCTATGACGGCGAATCAATTAAAGCCGGTGGCATCATTGTGCGGCAGCGCGGAACCAAGGTTAAAGCGGGACTCAACGTCAAGCTTGGCCGGGATAACACGCTGTTCTCTTTGGTCGAAGGCAAAGTGAAATTTGCGAAAGAAGGCCGTGCCGTAACCGTTGTTGCGACCGAGGCTACGGCGTAAGCGTGGAGTTTGAAATAATCCGCTTCATGCAGGCCGCGTCCACTGGGCGCGGCTTTTGTTTTGAGTCACCATGAAAACACGTAAATTTATTGATTCGATGGTGATCCTGGCCGCGGCCGGTACCGGCGGAAATGGATGCCTTGCCTTTCGGCGTGAGAAATACATTGCCAAAGGTGGTCCCGATGGTGGCGATGGCGGCCGCGGGGGACATGTCATTCTGAAGGCCGATCCCAACACCGATAGTCTGATCTCGCTTTTTTTCAATCCGGAGCAACGCGCGGAAAAGGGTCAGCATGGCATGGGAAAACGCATGCATGGCCGTAACGGCGGGGATTTGGTTGTCCTGGTTCCCTGCGGTACTGAAGTTCGGGAGGCGGTATCCGGCCAATTGTTGTGTGATCTGGTCGAGCCCGGGGCGGAAATGATTGTGGCCAAGGGTGGCAAGGGTGGACTTGGGAATCCCCATTGGCAGACTTCCACCCATCAGACGCCCTATGAACATACCGAAGGCGAGCTTGGCGAAGAGAAGCGTATCCAGCTGGATGTCAAGCTTATGGCCGATGTGGGCTTGGTCGGGTTTCCGAATGCGGGTAAATCATCGATCCTGAGCCGTATCAGTAATGCCCACCCGAAAATCGGGCCTTACACCTTTACGACCATTAATCCAATCATTGGGACCGTGATCGTGGGTGAAGAGTTTGAAACGACTTCTTACCGGGTGGCGGACATCCCCGGCATTATCAAAGATGCCCATAAAGGCGTCGGGCTGGGTTTGGATTTCCTGCGACATATCGAACGCGCCACCTGTCTGGCGATTGTGGTGGATATGTCGGGTAGCGAGGGGCGCGATCCGGTTGAAGATTACAGGGTCGTGTGCCGTGAATTGAAGATGTATAATGAGACGCTTCTGACCCGTTCCACGCTTGTGGTCGCGAACAAGATGGATCTGCCTGAGTCGGCTGAAAACTTGAAGGTTTTCCGCAGGAAAACCAGAACCAAGCCCCTGCCCGTGTCTACCGAGACAGGCGAAGGCTTGGATCTCCTTAAATCACGTCTGCTGCAACTGATCCAGCACGTGGCGTAGGAAGACGTAAGACGTTAGACGTTAGATGTGAGACGTAAGACGTGACACTTGCGTTTAACATCTCACATCTTACATCTCACATCTCACATCTCAGATCTCACATCTTCTCTGAAGGCGATGACCTCATCCAGTGAGGTGGTGCCCAGCAGGACCATGACCAGGCGGTCGATCCCCATCGCCATGCCGCCGGAAGGAGGCATACCCAGCTCCAGGGCGGCAAGAAAAGCCTCGTCGAGGGGGTAGGCGGGGGCGCCCATGGCCTTGCGCTTCTGGGCGCACTCTTCAAACCTGCAGCGCTGTTCGACGGGATCGGTCAGCTCGCTGAATGCATTGGTGATCTCGACGCCATGGATATACAACTCAAAGCGTTCGGCGACAGCTTCATGACAAGGTTTTCGCCGTGACAGGGCGGCCGCTGCAGCGGGATAATCGATGACAAATACAGGGGTGTCGCGAGGCAAAGCGGGCTCAATGATGGTGACAAGATCATGTTCGAAACGCTCAGCATTATAGGCGGCTACCGGGTTCCATCCGGCGTATTTAAGGTAGAGCTCCTCCACGGTAAAACGGGGCCAGGGGGGCGGGGGAAG
>JBAWZF010000057.1 GCA_037143175.1 bacterium | reverse complement strand
ATCCTTTCAGGCTCCACGACCGCCGCCCGGCCCACGACCGCCGCCGCCTGGCCCACGACCACCACCACCTGGCCCGCGTCCGCCGCCGGGACCTTTTCCCAATCCCCGCCCTGGTCCGCCCCTGCCGCGTCCGGCTCCGGCAGTTCCTGCCGGTCCCTGCTTTCGGCCGCCCCCGCAAGGACCTAATCCTCGTCCCGTTCCTGCCCCTTTGCCTTGTGGTCCTGTTCCGTCTCCTCGTGGCATGTTTGCCTCTCTTTCTTTGGGTTATGCCCAATGCCCTTCGACATTGGATTCCTTGGTTTCCGACAACTCGCCTTTTTTGTATCGTGCAATGGCATCGGCGATCGTGCCATCTTTAACCAAAAACACCTTGATTCCCGCAGCAGAGAGGACGCGGAATGCCTTAGGGCCAACATTGCCCGTGACAACCGCTCCAGCACCCAGCCTTGAAACCGTCTCTGCCGCCTGAATGCCCGCCCCTTGCGCCGCATTTAAGTTCTGCGCATTATCATGGGCCGTCATGTTTCCCGTTTCCATGTCCACTAAAAGAAACTGACTTGCCCTCCCGAAACGCGGATCAACCGCATCGGTCAACTTGTTGCCACTTCCTGTTACGATAATCTTCATGATTCCCTCCCGCCCTTCTTTAGATGGTAAAGCATTGTCGCGACACCGCCTGCCGCCCTGGTTTCTACGCCTTCGCCCGCAACATCCAGGCATACTCAAGGCTGGATCCGGCAAATTTCCAGCCAACCATGCGGCCAACACTATTTCCACATCCCCAGCCGTAAAGGGGATAACCCTGATATTCACAGAAGCCAACAGGCAGGCCATCGCTTTCGAAATGGCCCCACAAATCAATGTCTGCGGAGCAAGCACCACCAACCGATCCGCCTGCGCCTGAGGATCTGTACCGGGTAACGCTTCTTCGTGCCTTGCAACTACCCGCCCCTCTTTAACGTCCAGCACTAGCACCTGCCGGGCCACATCAAATACGGGAGAGATTCTGCCGTTCCACGTTGTGAGCACCACTTTCATAATTTCCGCATCTTCATCTTGGTGACATCATCTAAATCATTAACCGTGCCAAAAGCCGGCGGAGCGCAGAAGTCTTGCGTAAGCGCCATTATGAGAAGTGGTTAAGCAAGTTGCTGACACGAGCGCACAAGACTATTTAGACGCATAAACGCAACCCTATCACGCTTTTATGATTGCGTTTTCGCGACACTACAGGCGTGTATTTCCTATTGACACAGCATTAAGATAGTATTAGATTACTTACTATGAATACAAGTAAACGAGCCGAGCGGCTTCCGGCAAACGAACGGCGGGCAGTCACGGTGCAAGCCGTAATCAAGCTGGCAGCCGAACAGAACCCCAGCGAAATCACAACCACGGCAATCGCTCAATGCATGCGCATGACTCAGGGTGCACTGTTCCGGCATTTCCAAACCAAGGATGCGATCTGGCAGGCGGTAATGGAATGGGTAGCCGAACGCATTTTGGCAAGCGTGGGCGTAGCCGCGCAGCCTGCAGAATCCCCCCTCGCGGCTTTGGAAGCAGTCTTTCTGGCCCACATCGATTTCGTGGTTCGGCACACAGGTGTGCCGCGCATAGTGTTCGGCGAACTCCAACGCAGCGGCAATACCCCGGCGAAACGCCTGGTACGAAACTTCCTAGGCCAGTATGTCGAGCGACTGCAAACACTCATCGAACAAGGCAAGGTCCGTGGGGAAATTGCCTCTGTGGTTGATACCAAGGCCGCCGCGACCTTGTTCGTTGGAATGGTCCAAGGTCTGGTTGTGCAATCGCTGGTGTCCGGTGAGGTAGGGAGCATGCGGGCGAAAGCCCCCGGGAGCTTTGCCATTTACCTCCGTGGCATCAGGAAAACAACATGAAAGAATTCCACATCCAAAGCCGTAAACTGGCGATGATCGCCGTGCTCGTTCCTCTCATTCTCTTGTTCGTTTATGTGGCTCTAAGGTCAGGTCCGCTGGCCCCGGTTCCGGTGACCGTGACCACGGTCGAGATCCGTGCCATCCAGCCCGCGCTGTTCGGCATCGGCACGGTTGGATCCCGCTACACCTACCAGAGTGGTCCAACACTGGCCGGACGCGTCAAACGGCTCGACGTGGATGTGGGCGATACGGTTCGGGCAGGCCAATTGCTGGGCGAAATGGATCCCGTGGACCTTGACGACCGCATGGCCGCACTGGGTGCCGCCCTCAAGCGCACTGGGGCCCAAGTGACTGCGGCTGAGGCGCAGGCGCAAGAAGCGAAAGCCCGCAAGACCTACTCCGGGTCGCAATCTCGCCGCTACGCACAACTGCTTCAGGCACGAATCGTGAGCGAAGAATCGATGGATGCCAAGCATCAGGACCAACAAATAACCGAAGCCAGCCTTGCCGCCGCCTACGCCACCCTGGATGCGGCTCGCCAGGAGATGGCGCGCACCGGCGCCGATCTAGATGCCCTCACCAAACAGCGCGCCAATCTGCGCCTGATTGCGCCAGCAGACGGGCTGGTCGTATCACGCAACGCGGAACCCGGCACGACAGTGGTCGCAGGTCAATCTGTTGTCGAGATAGTTGATTCCAGGAACCTATGGATCAACGTGCGGTTTGACCAATTGAACGCCACCGGACTCCAGGCCGGTCTTTCTGGCCATATCGTACTCCGTACGCAAGTCGGGCGAGACATCGTCGGACGGGTGTTGCGAGTAGAACCGCTCGCCGATCCGGTAACCGAAGAGATCCTGGCCAAAGTGATGTTCGACACTGTTCCTGAACCATTGCCGTCCATCGGTGAATTGGCCGAGGTCACTGTGGCGTTACCTGTGCTGCCAATTGGTCCGACGCTTCCCAATGCATGCGTGCTGCGGGTTGACGGTCATCTCGGGGTCTGGCTGATCAAAGACGGCACGCTACGCTTTACCCCCGTCACAGTTGGAGCACGAGATCTGGCTGGCCGCATACAGATTCTGGACGGGCTCAATCCCGATGACCACGTCGTCGTATACAGCCATCAAGCGTTGACCGCTCGGCATCGAGTCAAGATCGTGGATCATGTGTTAGGAGAGCCACGATGATCAACTTGGCCGGCCGTGATATTCAGCATACATGGGGAAAATTCGTCTTCACGGGAATCGGCCTGGGATTATTGATTGGCGTGACGCTAACCATGGCCGGGGTGTATCGCGGCATGGTGGACGATGCGATGGTATTGCTCGACAACAGCGGGGCCGACTTATGGATAGTGCAGAAAGACACCCTCGGTCCCTATGCCGAACCGTCCAGCCTACAGGACGACCTCTATCGCGGGCTTCTCGGAATGCCCGGCGTGGCCCGTGCCGCCAACATTACCTATTTGACTATGCAAGTTCGCGAGGGCGAGCGCGATGTCCGCGCCATGGTGGTCGGGGTCCTGCCGGGAGGCCTCGGCGAGCCCGGACAGCCCCGATACCTCGTCGAAGGGCGGCATATTACACGGAGTCATTATGAGGCCGTGGCAGACGTGACGACAGGATTTCGGCTTGGTGATCGCCTTCGGGTTCGGCGTAACGACTATACCGTGGTCGGACTAACCCGGCGAATGGTGTCCTCCGGAGGCGATCCGATGATTTTCATTCCTTTGAAGGATGCGCAGGCAGCACAGTTTCTGAAGGACAACGACGCCATTCTCCAACAACGGCGGCGAACCGCCGAAAACCCCGCTTTCAACCGCCCCGAGGCGCCGGGGTTGCTGGACGCTGTGATGGGTTCACAAAGTGCCAATCCGTATGTCAACGCAGTGCTCGTGCAAATCGAACCCGGATATTCTCCCGGAGAGGTGGCTAAACCTATCCGACGCTGGAAACGCCTCCAAGTTTATACCCGCGTAGAGATGCAAGCAATTCTGATCGGCAAGTTGATCGCAACGTCGGCACGCCAAATCGGTATGTTCTTGGTGATTCTCACTATCGTCAGCGCGGCAATTGTCGCCTTCATCATCTATACCCTGACCTTGGGCAAGATTCGTGAAATTGCAGTGCTCAAACTGGTCGGGACCAGGAATCGAACGATCTCCTGGATGATCCTGCAGCAGGCGGTGGGTTTGGGAGTACTCGGGTTCCTCGTGGGGAAAATCGCCGCCACTTCCTGGGCTGGAATTTTTCCCAAATACGTTCTACTCCTGTCGGGCGATTCGGTACGCGGGTTCCTGGCTGTGGTGGTGATGTGCTCTCTGGCAAGCGTCTTGGCCATCCATGCCGCACTCAAAGTGGATCCAGCAGAAGCGATTGGCGGATGATATGCATGCAAATGGAATACAGGTCGAAGGACTGCGCAAGCGATACGGCAAGGGTGATACGGCCGTTGACGCGCTGAAGGGCATCGATATGCAGGTGGCACCCGGTGAGGTGGTCGGGCTGATCGGTCCCTCGGGGTCAGGCAAAAGTACGATGCTCAAATGCCTCGGGGCGGTGATCGAACCCACTGGCGGACGCATGACCATCGGCAACACGGTGATTTATGACAACGGCTGGAAAATAAAGGATCTGCGTGCACTGCGGCGTGACCTGATCGGGTTCGTATTCCAAGCCCCCTACTTGATTCCCTTTCTCGATATCACCGACAACGTCGCACTGTTGCCGATGCTGGCCGGGCGATCCAACGTCGAAGCCAGAAAACGGGCAATGGATTTACTGAAGGCGCTGGATGTCGCTCATCGTGCCAGGGCCATGCCATCGCAACTCTCCGGCGGCGAGCAGCAGCGAGTGTCCATCGCACGGGCGCTTGTCAATCGTCCGCCCGTGATTCTCGCCGATGAACCCACTGCCCCGCTTGACAGTGAGCGTGCGCTGACCGTAATCCGCATTCTAAACCAAATGGCTCACCAATACGAAACGGCCGTCATTGTCGTCACGCACGACGAGAAAATCATCCCGACCTTTAAACGTATCTATCATATCCGCGACGGTCACACTCAAGAAGAGGCTGGTGAAGGACGGAATTACTGAGGACCGGATTAGTGATCCCGCCGGGATCGTCCGTCTTGGGCAGGGAGTTCAATCCCCAGGGCCTTGATCTTGCGGAATAGTGAACTTTTATGGAGCCCTAACTCGCGGGCCGCGGCAAGACGGCTGAACCCATGGCGCTGCAAGGCATTCCGGATCGCCTGTGTTTCGGATGCCTGCGTTTGGGCCGCGATCGTATCGCCCGTTGGCGCACGACTCACAGCGGGGGGCCCTGTAAGTTCCAATGGCAAATGGACCCGCTCAATCCTTCCCGTGCCACACAGCACAAAAGCCCGCTCAATGATATTCTCCAATTCCCTCACGTTACCGGGAAAGTTGTGCGCCATGAGCAAGGCCATGACGTCCGGGGCGACTCCGGTGACGGACTTGCCCTGCCGCCTATTGAACCGTTCCACGAAGTGTTCCACGAGCAGCGGGACATCCTCCTTGCGCTTCCGCAACGGAGGCAAGTCAAGTTTCACCACATTCAAGCGATAGTAGAGATCTTCGCGGAAAGCACCTTTCCGAATCTGCGCCGATAAGTCTCTGTGCGTGGCCGCTATGACACGAACGTTGGCATGCAGCACGCGTGTCCCGCCCAGTGGCTCATAGGTTTTTTCCTGTAAGACACGCAACAGGCGCACCTGAAGCGCCGGACTAATGTCGCCAATCTCATCAAGAAACACCGTCCCCCCCTCGGCCAATGCAAACCGACCCGGCTTATCCTTCGACGCGCCTGTGAACGCCCCCTTCACGTAGCCGAACAACTCAGATTCGAGCAGGGTGTCGGGCAAAGCGCCGCAGTTAACAGGCACAAACGGCTTATCCTTGCGTGGACTCAGGTTATGAATGGCACGCGCCAAAAGCTCCTTTCCTGTACCCGTGTCGCCCAGAATCAACACCGTCGCATCACTGGCGGAGATTTGCGGCAAGACCTCGAAAACGCGACGCATCGTCGCGCTACGACTGACCAAGTCGCCCACCTGAAAGCGCCCCTCCAACTCTTTACGCAATTCCTCCACCAGGCTCAGATCACGGAATGTTTCCGCTCCCCCGATAATTCGGCCCTGCTCGTCGCGCAAAATAGCCGTGGATACGGAGATAGGGATGCGGCGCCCTTCGATATCCACAATGAAAGCAGACTTGTTGATAATCGCTTTGCCTGATTTAACCGTCTGCCGAAGCGCACAGTCAGCCTCACACATGCTGGCACGGAAAACATCTGAGCAGGTCTTGCCAATGGCTTCACGGCGATGAATGCCCGTGATGGCCTCGGCTGCCCGATTGAACGAGGTGATGTGCCAGTCGGCATCCACGGTAAACACGCCATCCGAGATGCTCTCCAGAATGCTCTCGGCTCCGGTACGAAGCGATCCCCTTTTCTTTACCTTATGAATTGCCATGTAGAGTCCCCTGCCTGGTCTGTTCATGATGGCGGTTTGCCTAATGACTACACTGATGCCTTTCAGCATGGCAACCGTCAGCCCCTGGCGAAAATATATCCATCCTGGGGCAACTGGTAGTGTCGCATATCTGCGACTGTTTGACAATCTATGCTACCGCAGAGGGAACACGCCATCGGCCTGCGCTTCGTTGATGACCGGAAGTTCTGATCGGGCCGCCCATTCGGTCCAACCGGCATCGTACCAATGGACGTTGGTATAGCCCAACACATGCTTGAGTATGAAAAAGGTCTGGCTGGCCTGGTGCCCCGTTCGACAATGCACAATGACTTCCATATTTTTGGAAGGAATAATCCGACTGTAGGCGGTCGCCAAGGCCTCGGTTGGCTTGAATGTAACAACCTTGTTGGAGGTGGTTATGACATCTTCTGTAAATGGTCGATTAATCGATCCTGGAATATGGCCACCCCGGGCTTCATCAGACTTTTTTCCTGTATAAAAGTCAGCTGGCCGCACGTCAATGATCACGGTGCCGGGCTTGCCGAGTGAGGCCGCTACAGTCCGAAAATCAACGGTAAAGTCATCAGCATCCATTTTCACCGGGTATTTCGTTTCAGTTACGGCTGGCAACGCGGCATTTACAGGGCGGCCTTCCTGCTCCCACTTGGCGTACCCGCCATTCATGACAGCATAGCTCTTGTGTCCCAGTCGTTCGAACGCCATGCCAACCAAGGTAAGGTCATACAACTTGTCCCCTGACAAAAGAACAACGGTATCCGAGGACTGTACTCCCATGAGAGAAAACTGGGCCGCGATCATCGGCGCCGGGAGAAGCATGGACGGCACTCCTCCAATATTACCGCGGAGGCTCTCAACATGGAGGCTGAGCGCACCTGGAATATGCGCGGTGTTGTATTCCGGCTGAGGTCGCAGGTCAATCACCTTGAGTCCAGGCGCACCAAGCCGGGACTCAAGCCAGTCTGTCTCGATGGCCCGGGGCATTGCGACGATTGCCTGATTGGAGGCGGCTTTGGGGGGCATAACGGAAGCGCCGAAGAAAGTGCGCCAGGCATTGACCCGGGCAGCTGCGCCCGCCGTCAACGGCTCCGTCCGCAACGAGACGGGCCTAAGGCAGCGGTCCCGGAATCCCTGCAAGCCATCCGTCAGCATATAGACGTTGTCGAAGCCCTGACGCTGAAGCGAGTCACGAGCCTGGGCAGGATGGGTCATCCCATTCGAATAGAGCACAATCTGTCCTTTGTTCTTGTACGGCTGAAGCCCCTTTGACAGCTGAGCAAGGGGCACATTGAGGGCTCCACGGATGTGAAAGATATTGAAGTCCGTAGCGGGACGCACGTCCACGACCATGAGATCCGGTTCACCAGCCATCAGTCGATCGGCGAGTTCTTCAGGCTCTATATGATCCCGTGCCTGCTCCACCCTCGTCATCAAGGCCTTCTCATCTCCCGCCGTTGCGGCGACAGTCTCCGCAGTCTTCGCGGATGCCCGGGTGGTGGCAGGCGTCAAAACAAACAAGCCGAGTGCCAGCGTCACCAGCGCCAGACTGAATGCCTTCAGAAACGGAGACCCCAGATATGAGGCACGCCCGTTGCGCTTCTTTTCGGCCCATTCCGACAACCAGAATGCCGCCACGCCCACCACCGTGAACGTCAGGATGAACCCGTTGCGCGACATGCCCACGGTTTCGTAAACCAGCTGTGCTCCCTGATCCCCTAACATGTAAAGCGGGCGGATGAGCGGGAAAGCCTCATTGAACATCACGCTGCCCCCGATAGCACCCAACAGGAACACAAGCGCATCAACCCGCCCTGCCGCCAGACCCGCTGCCGCCGTGCCGGGGCACCAGCCGCCCATGACAAATCCAACGCCGAATAACAGGCCGCCTACGATTTGGGCACCGTAGATGGTCGGCATCAGGAAGACCTCATCCAACTGCATCCACCCGAAAGCCATCAGGTACGATAACCCCAGCATCGCGGTAATAAGCGCGGTGAACATCACTTTCACAACCGCCATATCGGTGAAATAGAAGACGCCCGCCAAACGGCGCGAGCTACTGAAGCCGGCCCGCTCCAGCGCAAAACCAAACCCGCACCCAATCACAAGCGCCAGAAAGAAGGCGGCGGGTGTTCCAAGACTATCAAGACTGTAAAGGGTGTTAATCATTCCATTGTCTCCTGACAAACCAGGCTGTGGCATAGCCGCTGACAAATAGACACACCAGAAACACAAGACTTCCGGTGAGAAGCAGCGCGCCTCCGCTCAGGGCCTGCCCGGAAGTACACCCCTGGGCCAGACGGCTCGCAAACCCGACAATCACCCCGCCCATGACGGCACAGACAAGTCGGCGTCTAATCGATGACGCGGCACCCCGCTCAACCCGAATGCGGGCGCGATTCGCCAGAAGGGCCGAAAACAACGCACCGATGAAGGTTCCCACAAACATGAAAACCAGATAGTAATTCATCGGGTTTGCGCCCCACTTCCCGAAGTATTCGCTGCCCAGCGTGTGCGGCGCCGAAACGCACATCGAGAGCGAAGCCCCGATGCGCGCAATGCCGCTCGATGCCCCCAGCCCGGTCCCAAGGATCACAAATGAGGCCAGCAGGACCAGCCCGAGCAGTACCCCGGCAAGATAGGGATTCGTGTAGGGCTTGGAGCCGCCATGCGAGTGGTTGGTTTCTGTTGTCATGATCAGCACCCCGCACTTTTTTTCTTTGGTGTTGCAGGAGCCGCTGGCGCCGGTGCGGCGGGCATCGCAGGGACCGGTACAGGGGCGCCCGGTTTAACAGCGGCACCCGGTTCCGGAACGGTCTGAGGAAGAGGCGGGGCCGATTCATTCCAGTAGGCCTCCAGTCCACCATAAAGCACCTTGATGGGCCGCCCGGTCTTCTGCGAAAGAATGCCGCCGACTGCCATCGCCAACGAGCCGTCGCGGTCCACGATGACCAGCGGCATCGTGCCGTTGAGGTAAGACGGATTAGCCATCACCTCAGCAATGTCCACATTGAGTGAACCTGACAAGTTGAAGTCCGCATACTGAGCGGGCGGGCGTATGTCTGCGACCTCGAAAGTACCGGGAAGATCCATCTGCAGACGTTTTAATTCCGATGCCGAGATGCGGTCCGGCAGTCTTGGAACGGTATGGACTGCCGTAGCCGGGCGGACAATGGGAACTGCCGCGGCCGAAGCCTCCAGAGTGGGAAGCCCTTCTTCAATCCAGGCTTCGCTCCCCCCCTCCATGTTAAGAATGGTCTTGAATCCCATCTTCTCAAGCACAGCCGCTCCCAAACTTGAGCGATAGGCCGAGTTACACACGGTCAGGACGGGCAGGTCTTTGGACAGGCGCTTGCCATCGATAAACAATTTATTCAGCGGCATATTCAGCACATTACCAATGCGCAATCCCATCCATTCGCTCGGGAGACGAACGTCCACGATGACCGGGGCGATGCCATCCTTTATCTGCTGATAGAGTTCCCTGGGCTTTAACAGCGTAAGGGATCTCACTGGCAGGTTGGCCTTTTTCCACGCGTCCAGCCCACCTTGCAAAAAGCCGGCGGGCACGTCGTACCCAATGCGTTTCAAACGGAAAGCTGCTTCTTGAACCTCGCCCTCCGAACCCACCAGTATAAAGGGTTCACCCCAGGGAATCATGATGCCCGTCCACGTTTCAAAACGGCCCCGAATGCCAATGTTGATCGCATCGACCGGGTGACCGGCGGCAAATGGTTTCGTGTCACGCACATCTATGAGCCAGGCCCCCTTCTGCGCCCGGGCAGCAACCTCGGCGGCGGGCAGAGCTGGCGGCAGGGTCTTCTCCCAATCCACGAGCGGCGGGCCATCGTGATTCATTTTGGCATTATGCCCGAAGTACTGGGGAGCATCAGGAAGCCCGTCGATTACGGCCATGATGTAGGAGTGTAAATCCTTATGCTGCAAATAGGCATTCACCCTGCGTTGTTCGCCAATCGTGGAGACAGGCTTGTCGCTCAAGTGTGCGCCACAGAGCGAACCCGCCCCGTGGGCGGGGAAAAACCGTGTGTCATCGGGCAGTTTGGACAGTTTGTCCTTCCACGAATAATAACCCATCTCCGCCAGTTCAGCGGCGCTCATATCATCACCCATCAGATCCGGGCGCCCTACACTGCCGATGAACAGGGTGTCACCCGTAAGGACCAATTCTGGATTACGCCCCGTCGCCGGATAATACACGTAGAGACATGTGCCATCTGGAGTATGCCCCGGAGTGGTCACAATGACTCCACGGACATTGCCAAAGGTTATAGCATCCCCGTCCTTGACCGGCGTGTGTTTGTAGCCGGCCTTGGTGGCCTCATTCATAAAAATTTCGGCACCGGTAGCCTTCGCGAGTTCCAGGTGGCCCGCCACGAAATCGGCATGCGAATGGGTCAGGTAGACCTTCGTGATCTTGAGGCCCAATTCCTGCGCCTCCCGCAAATAGCGGCCAATGTCGCGGGCGGGATCGACGATCATGGCTTCCCCGCCGCTTCCGATCAAATAGGAATAGTGTGAAAGAACCCCCAGGTTGTACTGCCTGAACACGAAGTCAGCCGCCTTTTGTTCCGTCTCTTTGACGAGTTGAACACTGGCCGCCTCGTCGCCGTGTGTTGCCGCCTCCGCATCACCGGGTACGCTTGCCGATTCGGCCGAAGTGGCCGCGAGCAAAATCCCCATCCCTAGACATCCGACCAGACTGGAATACTGCATACCACGTCTCCTCTCGATTGAACTGTTACCAGATTTGCAATTAAGGGCAAAATATAACATATAATGCCGCTTGACTATAGGGTTTTTCCCTACCCGGCACCTCCAAAAACCTGAGGGGGGAAGCGTGATGATTTTACTCATCACGCAACAAGCGCAAGGCATTAACTATCACGATTAACGAGGCGCCCATGTCGGCGGCAATCGCCATCCATAACGTTGCCACTTGCAGCAGGGCTAGCACCATAAAGGCGGCCTTGAGGCCCAGGGCGAAGACAATGTTCTGTCGTATGATTCGCAGGGAACGTCGGGCGTGTTGCACCAGCCATGGCAGGCGCGTCAGGTCATCAGACATCAGGGCGATATCCGCCGTCTCGATGGCGGCATCGGATCCCGCCGCCCCCATGGCGATCCCGACGGTCGCCGCCGCCAGCGCCGGGGCATCGTTGATGCCATCGCCCACCATGGCCACGGGTCCTTGGCTCTGCTCGATTTCCTGAATGGCCCGCATCTTGTCTTCAGGCAGAAGTTCGGCCCGGACTTCATCCACCCCCGCCAGCCGACTCACAGCCTCCGCCGTTCCCCGGTTGTCCCCAGTAAGCATGATCACATGTTGCACGCCCGCTGCTTTCAGCTGTCGGATCACTTCCGGCGCTTCGGGTCGGATGGAATCCGCGACGCTGATCAGGCCGCATACATGCTGATCACTGCCCACCACAATAATGGAATGTCCGGCATCTTCCATGCGTTGCGCCTGGTCGTGCATCTCGGACTCTTCCACGCCCTTCTCGTGCAAAAGCCGGTGGCTTCCCACCCAGAACAGATGGCCTTCGATCATCGCCTCGGCGCCCCGCCCTTTAAGCACACGATAATCTTGAGCCACCAATGGCTCCACTTTTTCCAGCCGGGCCTTTCGCAATACCGCCTGCGCCAGTGGATGGTCGCTGTGCATTTCAAGCGCCGCCACCCGGGCAAGCAGCTCGTTCTGTGTGTGGCCGCTCCAGGGAACAATCGCCTGCACTTCGGGTCGCCCCTGGGTCAGGGTGCCGGTTTTATCCAGGGCGAAAACCTTCACGCGCCCTACGGCCTCCAAAAAGGCGCCGCCCTTGATCAATACACCCGCCTTGGCGGCCGCCGTAAGGGCCGCCACAATACTCACGGGTGTCGAAATCACCAGAGCGCAAGGGCAGGCAATCACCAGCATCACGAGCGCTTCGTAGAACCAACGTCCCCACTCTCCACCAAACAAGGGGGGTACGATGGCGACCAGGAACGCCATGGCGATCATGGCGGGGGTATAGTAACGCGCAAACGTCTCCACCCATTGCTCCACGGGTGCACGGCGGGCTTGCGCCTGCTCCACCATGCGAATGATTCGCGCCAGTGTGGTATCGGTCGCAGGCTTGGTGGCTCTAAACTCAATGGCCCCCTCTTCGTTGATGGACCCTGCAAAAACCTCATCCCCTACCTCTTTGGAAACGGGCATCGATTCACCGGTAATCGGCGCCTGGTTGACCGCCGTTCGGCCTTTGGTGAGGATCCCGTCCAGCGGGATCCGTTCACCGGGCCGCACCAGGACCGTTGATCCGGGCGGGACGTCCTCAACCGGTTTTTCAATAATGTCTCCGTCATGGGGACAGATGTAACGTGCCAGCGAGGGGGTCAGGTTCACGAGACTGCGGATCGCCCGGCGGGCATGGCCCACGCTCCACGATTCCAGGAGCAGGGAAAAGGAGAACAGAAACGAAACGGTGGCGGCCTCAAACCATTGGCCAATTACCATCGCCCCGCTCACGGCAATCGTCATCAACAAGTTCATGTCCGCCCGGAACCGACGTAAGGCATGCCATGACTTCGGGACAAAGAACCATCCGCCCATCAACACGGCTGCGGAGTATAAACAGATGACTGACAGCGGGTATTCGTGATGCTCCATTCCCGCCCCGCCTGTCAACACATGCAGGAGATCCCCGTGCAGTAACAAATGCGCCAGAAAACCGGCCGCCACTAAAGCGCCTGAAGCCCCGCACATAACTGACCGGCCATGTCGCCGCCACCAGCCTTCTTCGCCTGCCCCAGCCCCGGACCGATTGTTTTCGTCTACGGCTTGCGCCTCCAAACCGGCCTGCCGCACCGCGATGCGGATGGACTCCTCATCCCCTTGGGCCTCAGCCTGGTGCACCGTCATCACGCCGTCGATGAGATTGAAGTCAAGCGAGTCAATTCCCGGGAGTTTGCCAACCGTCGCCTTCAGCGCATTGACTTCTTCCACACAATCCATTCCCCGAATTCTATATTTCTTCTGGATCATGTCGGAGAATTTATTTTAACCGCTTTCAAAAAAACAGCTCAAGACGGGGGAGAAAATGAGCCTGTAAGGGAGAATACAATTATCCGCTCTCCAGTAATTGTACTGATATCAGTATGCATGCTGCGAACGCTATGCCCCGTGATGTCACGGATGATGACTTCAAGAAGCGGCCGGGCTTTCTCCAATAATTCCATGCGAACTTGCTTGATTAATGTGCGCCCATGCGATTCTCGCTCACTTTTGGCAAGTTGTTTTTCAGCCGGGGTGAGTACGCCATGTAACCGCACGACAATAAGATCATCAATAATAAAGGTTCGAGCATCCTCCGGCCCCCTGCCCATATACTCGCGCTCAAACTTTATGAGGGCTTCACTAATTTCGGCTTCAAGCTGCCCTTTTGTCTTATTTACGCACACTGATTTCATGTGATTCATGGTTAGCCTCTTCCGGGTGACCTACGGGTGGATAATAGGCCTCGGTGCATGACGCAGTCAAGTCGCTCCGATTCAATGAGCGGCTATTGGCTTTAATTAGGACTCTGGCCCGCCATGTCCAGTAAGCGCCAGCTAATATCACGATGACACTGACTGAAAGCGCCGCGGCATGGCCGTTCGTAAGATCATATAATAATCCGCCAGTCGCAGGTCCGATCATTCCCGACAGCCCATAGGCCAGGAACAACAACGGATATACCCGCCCCACTTCGGCCATCCCGTAGTGCGAAGCGACTTGCGCCGCGTACATCACAAAAGAAGCTCCGAAGCCAAAGCCTACCATAAGTGCCGCGACTGAGAACGTCACATTCTCCAGCCGCGCTGGCAGCAATATGACCAGAGACAAGCCGAGAAACAACAGTGAGATCGGGATGGTCTTGTAGCCCAGGCGATCCCAAATCCAGCCCCAGGAAATACGGCCGAAAGTGTTGCCCACCGCAAAAGAACTGATAGCCCACACAGCTTGGTCAGGGGGTAACCCGCCTGCCATCCCGATGGGCTTGAGATTGCCGATAATTAGCAGGCCGGCAAATGTGCCACAGAACATTCCTACGGCAAGGGCAAGGAAAACAGGATCTTTCACCAAATGCTTTCGGAGCCTGAGACTGGCGCCATAACCCGCATGAGCGGTCGGAGGACGAAATAAAAGAAGGGCGCCCAAAGACACCGCCGCGCCGTACAACCAGCCCATGGCTCGAAATATCTCAAATACAGTCCATCCATGATTCAACCACCTCGTTGCCAGTGCTGAGAGCAATATGGCCCCTACACCAAATCCACCGACAGCCATACCGGTCACCATTCCCTTGTGTTTGGGAAACCACTGGATCCCTGTTGCGAGAGCCGCAACATAGCCGAAGCCAATGCCCGCGCCAGCGACCAGACTAAATCCGCCCAACAGAATAAGATAATGTCCACCGGAGGCGGCAGAGATCAGATACCCGCCGGAAAACAGTGCCCCGCCCATCCATGCAACACGGCGTGGTCCCCATCGGAACAGCAATCGTCCGGCAAACACCATGGCCACGGTGAAGGATGCAAAAGACAAACCAAAGATAAATTGGGTCTGACTGGATGACAGTCCGTAGTCCGTATTAAGACTGGGAACGAATGCACTCCACGCATAGACGCCACCCAGGCAGGTCTGAATGAGCACGGCTCCCAGAAGGGCGAACAGGGGTTTCATCAGCTTGCGGGGCCTGTACCTTGTATTTCTGCCGCCCTTAGAAGCCTGTCGCTCGCTGAATCAAGCAATCCCGGATGCATCTGTTCCTGCCGTTGCAATTCAAGACATTGAAAAATCCATGCGGCCGCTTCGCGTATGCCAGGGACAACCGTTCGGCCTGGAGGTAGTTCCTGGCGGTGTCTTACCCCATGGCCGGTCAGGACATAGATGCCGGAGGCTCCTACATTGTCAGCCAGTTCGACATCATGTGGATGGTCGCCAACCACAAACGAACGATGCAAATCCAGCCAATATTCAGCCGCTGCCCGCTCCAGGAACATGGGATTGGGCTTGATGCATGCACACCCATCCTCACGCCGGTGCGGACAGCAGTAGACGGCTGTGATGCGGATCCCAGCCCGACGAAGTTGATCCACAACAAAGGCATTGACCGTATTGGCTTCGTCCTCTGTAAGCAGACCTTTTCCCACTCCTGACTGATTCGTTACAATGTATAGACGAGCATGATCTTGCAGACTCCTGAGAGCGTCAAACGTATCCGCAAAGAACACAACATCACCCGGATCACGGAGATACCCGCAGTCTTCAATCAATGTCCCGTCACGGTCAAGGAACACGGCGGGCAGACCGTGGGACGGCACTGCCTGATGATGGCCAGTGCTGACCACTAAGCCAGGCTCCGCACAAAACGATCAATGCGCTCAAGCCCCTTCTCGATGTTAGCCATACCGGTGGCATAACTGATGCGCAGGTAGTCGTCCGTACCGAATGCAATACCGGGCACAGCGGCAACCTTCTCCTGTTCCAGCAGCCTTGAACAAAACTCGAGCGATGATGCGCGTTGCGATATGCGATAGTTCATACGATGATTTCCCTAAATTCCTGTTGCTAAGTAATTCTGATCAACCTTGTCTGACATCAGCAAGTCTCCGCACTAACGCCCGTAACTCCCCATTCAACTCTTTCGGCATCTTGCAGCCAAACTGGCTGAAATACGCCTCGGCATCCTGCACTTCCTTTTTCCAGTTTTCAGCATCGACCCGGAGAAGTTCCTGTTGATTCTCAAGACTGATATCAAGGCCCGCCAGATCCAACGCCCCCGGTGACGGCAGCAATCCGATAGGGGTCTCCTTCGCCTCCCCTGTTCCGTCAACACGTTCACAGATCCATTTCCGATCCATCGCACCATTGTATATTGGCGGGACAACACAATTTGGCGATTTCCGTGACCCAGTTGATAAGTTTATTGTTCTGCGTTGGTATTATGGTCATATGTTTTTTCTTTCCTAGCGGGTTGTACTAAAACAAAAAAGGCCAGCACAACCTCCTAGAGGTTGATACTGACCTTGCGATTCGAATCACCACCCGTCCTGGCGGGCCGCACTCAACTCACAATATTTCTTCCACACACATGCGTGGACTCCACCAACCCCGGTAATCTACTAGCCACTGATGCTCACGCACCACTTTCAACAGAACACCCAGATTGTTGTTATTGGCGGCGCAAGATATCATCAAATCGGAACAAGTCAAGATATGATGTTTACACAGCTGCGATTCAGACACTGGGGAGGGGCCGACCGGGTTCTGCCCCCTCGGCCCAGCG
>JBAWZF010000056.1 GCA_037143175.1 bacterium | reverse complement strand
ATTAATTTATCACGTGAGAGCGAGACCAGCCTTCTCATCCTACCTTCTGTTCAAACTCTTTGTTTTGGTTCCGGCTATGCCGGGTTAGGAGTGAGTTCTATGAGGGACAGATTGGACGTGTTGAAGGCGTTGGCGGATGAAACCCGATTGCGGGCATTGTGTGCGCTCAGGGGCGGGGAGTTGTGTGTGTGTCAGTTGATTGCCCTGCTGGAGTTGGCGCCTTCGACGGTATCGAAACATTTGTCAATACTCCGTGCGGCGCGATTGGTGGAGAGCCGGAAGGATGGGCGCTGGATGTACTACCGGTTGTCCAAGGAGTTCCGGGCGCCATCCACGGGCAAGATGGTGGAGTTGTTGTTTAAGGAGTTGGAAGGAACGGATCGTATGGTTGCTGACGGGAAACGGCTGAAAGCGATCTGCGCTGAAAGCATGGATTCGCTGTGCCGCAGAATATTCTAAAAGGGTTTACCACGTTCTGAAGGGAGAGATGCGATGAGCGATACAACAAAAGACAATGGGAAGAAGAAGGGCTTGTGGGCGTTACTGAAGGAGTCGATCGCCAAGAGCAATGACGGTTGCGGTCCTGGTTGCGGTTGCCACGCGGGTGACGTGAAGAAGGCGAAGGTTGATAAGGGCGGGGAAGACGGAAAGAAGAAGTAAATGTCCGATCCTGCAAATGATCGTTCCGTGAGGGGCCGGGAGGTTCTGGTGCTCGTCCTGGCCCCGGCGTTGATCCTATTATTGATCCTGATCAGTTGGGGGCTTGCCCACTGGCATATTGGTCCGGGCTACCTGCATGCGTTTGTGGCGCTGGCGGCCGTATTACTGGGGGGAACCCCCCGGTTTATCACTGGATTCAAGGATGTCTCACGCAGACGGATCACGGTCAACGTGTTCGTGACGGTGGCGCTTGCCGCGACGATGGCCATAGGAGAGTTCCGTCCTGCGGCCATCATCATCCTCATCATGTCGGTGGTCGGGGCGTTGGAGAGCTACGCGCTGGATAAAACGCGGCGCAGTATTCGAGCCCTGCTGGATCTGGCGCCCCAGACTGCGACGGTACGTCGCAACGGCGAGGAAGTCACCATGCCGGTGGCGGAGCTCCAGGTTGGCGATCAGGTCGTGGTCCGGCCGGGGGAGCGGATCGCGGTGGATGGCACGGTGGTGGCCGGGGCGAGCAGCGTAAATCAGGCGCCCATCACCGGTGAATCCATGCCGGTGGAGAAGTTGCCTGGCAGCACCGTTTTCAGCGGCACGCTTAACGAATCGGGCCGACTGGAGATTAAGACGGAGAAGGTCGGTGAAGGCACCACCTTAGCTCGGATCGTCCACCTGGTACAGGAAGCCCAGGCCTCTCGCGCACCTATCCAGAACCTGGCAGACCGTTTCACAACGTGGTTTCTGCCTACGGTGGTCGGGCTGGCCGTGGTCGCCTATTTCGTTACCGGCGACGTCAAGGCGGCGGTTTCGGTTCTGCTGGTGGCCTGTCCCTGCGCCTTTGCCATTGCCACCCCGACTGCGGTGACGGCAGGCATCTCGAACATGGCTAAACGCGCGATCTTGATAAAGGGGGGGATGTATCTGGAACTCGGATGCAAGCTGAATCACCTGCTGGTTGACAAGACGGGTACGTTTACCTTTGGACGGCCGAAAGTAATGGAGATCGTGGGCTTCAGTGGCCATACGGAAGCGGATATCCTGCAATTGGCCTGCATTGCGGAAAAGTATTCCGAACATCCTCTGGGCCGGGCGATTCTGGCGGCGGGCAAAGAAGCAAATGTGTCGGTTTCAGATCCGGAAAACTTTACCACGACGACGGGCATGGGGGTTGAGGCCAGCTGGAATGGCTACCGGATTCGCGTGGGTAAATCATCCTTCATTAAGGAGGCCGGGCTCGGGCTTACGCCTGTGATGGTAGCGGCGGTAGCCTCCCAGTCGGAGCAGGGGCGTACGGCTGTGTTGGTGGCCCGGAATGACATCCCCCTGGGCTTGATTGCCATTGCTGATGAGATTCGACCGGAAGTGCCGGGTGCCCTTAGGGCGATCAAGGCGATGGGGGTCAAACGGATCACGATGCTGACGGGCGATCATCCCCAGGTAGCGGCGGCGGTGGCCCGTGCCATTGGGGTCGATGACTTTATGGCTGAACTGCTGCCTGAGCAGAAGCAGGCGTTTGTCAGGAAGTGTCAGGCGGAAGGCCAGATAGTCGGAATGATCGGGGATGGCGTCAACGATGCGCCCGCCCTGGCTCTGGCGGATGTGGGCATTGCCATGGGCGCCGCCGGCACGGACGTGGCGATTGAAACGGCTGATGTCACACTGATGAACGATGATATTTCGGGCGTTGCGGACTTTATGTGGATGTCGGCAAAAGTGCTTCGACGCATCAAACTGAACATCTTCTTCTCGATGATTTACAATATCATCGGCCTCACCCTGAGTGTTGTCGGGCTCATGACGCCCATTATCGCCGTGATCTTTCAGGAAGCGGGTTGTGTTACGGTTGTGATCAGTTCGACGCTGTTGCTCTGGTCAAAGGGGCGGACAGGGGAATTATGAAGGGTGAATGATGAATTATGAAAATTTTGTTTCTTTGCACTGGTAACTCTTGCAGGAGCCAGATGGCCGAAGGCTGGGCGCGTCATCTCAAGGGGGATGTGATTGAGGCCTATTCCGCAGGGATTGAAACGCATGGGATGAACCCCAGCGCAATGAAGGTCATGGCCGAGGCGGGGGTGGATATCTCCGGACAGCACTCGAAGCATGTGGATGAGCTGAAGGATGTCGCTTTTGATTATGTTGTCACGGTGTGTGACAACGCGCATGAATCCTGTCCATTATTTCCGGGCAATACCCAAGTCGTGCATGTGGGATTTCAGGATCCGCCCCGGATGGCCAAGGAAGTCAAGACGGATGAAGAAAAGCTGGATTGTTACCGGCGTGTCCGGGACGAGATCAGGAAGTTTGTGGAGACCTTGCCAGAAGCTTTGAATTTCCTGTAGGGGAATATGGAGTAGTAGTTCCTAATCGTAATCTTAATCGTAATCCCTTTCGTCAGCCCATTCCAAGCAGACCAGAGGAGATTATGATTAAGATTACGATTACGATTACGATTAAGATAAGAGAGGAAGAACGAATATGACTGAGAAAATCACTAAACAATTATCTTTTCTGGACCGGTATTTAACGCTGTGGATCTTTCTGGCGATGGGCGTGGGGGTCGCACTCGGTTATGTGGTGCCTGCCTTTGGAAGCTGGATTGGCGGGTTGAGGCCGGAGGGGACTCAAACCAGTATGCCCATTGCGGTTGGTTTGATTCTGATGATGTATCCGCCGTTGGCCAAGGTGAAGTATGAAGAGTTGGGCGATATCTTTCGGGACTTCAAGATTCTCGGCTTGAGCCTTGTCCAGAACTGGATCGTCGGCCCCATCCTCATGACGGCGCTGGCCATTATCTTCCTGCGCGGACAGCCGGAGTTCATGATCGGCTTGATCATGATCGGCTTGGCGCGCTGCATTGCCATGGTGATTGTGTGGAACGATCTGGCGAAAGGCGACACGGAGTATTGCGCCGGGCTGGTGGCGTTCAATTCGATCTTTCAGGTTTTGTTTTACAGCCTCTTTGCCTGGCTCTTCGTCACGAAACTCCCGCCTCTGCTCGGCCTTTCGGGCGTGGTGGTGAATGTGACGATGAAGCAGATCGCGGAGAGCGTGTTCATCTACCTGGGGATTCCGTTCATCGCCGGGATGCTGACCCGTCTCATTCTGGTGAAGGCGAAGGGCAAGGAGTGGTATCACTCGAAATTTATCCCGCGAATCTCACCCATGACATTGATCGCCTTATTGTTCACGATTGTGGTTATGTTCTCGATGCAGGGTCAGAAGATTATCGCCAAGCCCGGTGATGTGGTATTAATTGCCGTGCCGCTGTTGATCTACTTTGTTACCATGTTTCTGGTGAGTTTCTGGATGAGTGCCAAGGCGGGCGCCAACTATCCCAAATCGGCTACTCTCTCTTTCACGGCGGCCAGCAATAACTTTGAGTTGGCCATCGCTGTAGCCGTGGGCGTGTTTGGGATCAACCACGGCGCGGCATTTGCCGCAGTGATCGGCCCTCTGGTGGAAGTGCCGGTGTTGATCGGACTCGTGAATGTGTCGCTGTATTTTAGGCGACGGTACTATTCAGGCTGAAAAAGATTTAACAACGAAATTTGTTTTTCTTCTTAATCGTAATCATAATCCCTTCTAGGAAATAGATTACGATTACGATTAAGACTTCTCTGGGATGGTAATGATATTTATTTCGATACGGTTAGGAGGAAATATGAGTTGTTGTGATAAGACGGATAAGAAGCAGAAGGTGCGGGAGAACGTGCGCAAGGGGTATGCGGCCATTGCCAAGGGTGGGGGTTCCTGTTGTGGTCCGGCTTCGACGTGTTGCGGAACAAAGGCGTCCAATGATGTCGCCAGGAGTGTGGGTTATTCCGATGCCGATCTGGCGACGCTGCCGGAGGGGGCCAATATGGGGCTTTCCTGCGGTAATCCCGGTGCCATTGCTGCACTCAAGAAGGGTGAAGTGGTATTGGATCTCGGTAGTGGTGGGGGATTTGATGTGTTTCTTGTGGCGCAACAGGTGGGGGCCAAAGGTCGGGCGATCGGGGTGGACATGACTCCGGAAATGCTGGGGAAGGCCCGTGCAAATGTCGAGTTATTCAGGAAACAGACAAAATTGAATAACGTGGAGTTCCGACTGGGCGAGATCGAGCACCTGCCGGTGGCAGATGCCAGCGTGGATGTGGTGATGTCCAACTGCGTGATCAACCTCTCCCCCGACAAGCCTCAGGTGTGGCGTGAAATCTCACGGGTCCTCAAGCCCGGCGGTCGGGTAGCGGTTTCCGATTTGGCGTTGCTCAAGCGACTACCCAAGCAGATTTTGTTGTCCATTGAGGCCTTGGTGGGGTGTGTCGCCGGTGCGGTACTGGTGGAGGAAACCCGAGCGATGGCGAAGGCGGCCGGCCTGGCGGCGATCACCTTAACCCCCAAGCCCGGGTATGTGGATCACATGGTGGACTGGAATGATCCGCTCTATCGGGGTATCCTTAAGCGCCTTCCCAAGGGCACGAAATTGAGCGATTATGTGGCCAGCATCAATGTCGAGGCACGCAAACCGGTCAGGGGTAAAAAACGATGAATGCAAAAGTGATGGTAGACGCAGGTATTTGTGGGTTCCAGACCAAGATTCTGGCGGACAGCGATGATTCCCAGAATGTGACATTCAAGATCGTCAGCGGATGTGAGAAGGCGCGGGCGTTTGGAGAGGCACTGATGGCCAAGGGCCCGGTTGATGGCTATGCCGAGCTTGGAGAGGGGGCGAATGGCGTGATCCTGACGACGGCCCGTGAGAATTTGAAAGGCTGTTGCGCCGCGTGCGCGGTTCCCATCGGCGCATTCAAGGCTATGCAGGTGGCCGCTGGTGTGGCGCTACCTAAAGATGTGACATTAAGCATCGCGTAAATCACGTAAATCTCTTCTTTTCATTATATCCGGCAGTACGATCTTTTCGTGTTTCGCCGACAGTTCTGGGTGCTCACATTTGATCCCGAGAAGGGGAGGGCGGATGGTCGGCGTCTTTGGGTCTGGGATTTCCTGTTCTATGTGCTTTTCGGAATCGTTGTGACAAGTTTTGTGAGAATGGGGGGCGTGTTATTGGTATTCTCCTTTCTTATTATTCCGGCGGTATGTGCCAATATTTTTGCTACAACATTGCGCACACGTCTTGCGGTCGGGTGGTGTGTGGCGACATTATCGAGCATCGCGGGCTTGTACGCCTCCTATCGCCTTGATCTGCCTACAGGTGCCGCCATTGTGTGCGCCCTGGGTTTGGCTTTGTTGTTTTTTTATGGGATCCGTTTTGTTGCGGAAAGGCGCTAGCAGCCTGTTGAAAAACCTGCGGACGCCGAGGCCGGCGTCTCTCCCGTTTTGAAATTGCGGTATTTGCCTGTATTTCGGGAGGGTCGGCGGCCTCGCCGACCTCCTCAATGGCCAATATTTTGTTTTTAAACGGGCTGCTAGGTGTTGTTTGTATTGGGAATGAAACGTGTATCGGCGACCGTTTATTCTGCTGCAAACATTCTGAATTCTTGATTCTGTCTCCTGAATTCTGTCCTCAAATCATCAGGCGCTCGATATCCAGGTCGGACGCGGGCGCCACATGCAGCTGGCGGAGGCCGGTGGCACTGCGGATGTTGATGATGACTTCCGGATTGGCGCGGGCATCGCTGTAGCGGGCGCACAGCCGGGCTGCCTCCAGAATAATGGCTTCGGTCGCCGTGCCGGTGACCAGGACCGTCGGGCCCGGGATCACCTCGACGTTCAGCAAGACTTCGCCGGGAAGGGCGCTAGCTTCGAGTTGGTCGTTTTCAGCCGATTCGCGGCCGACGATGACTTTGACGGTGGAGGAGAGCCTGAAATGACGGCCGATTTTGAGCAGTTCAACAGCGCGGAGGTCCCTGAGCTGTCCATTGCGGCGAAGGTCATGCACCCGGCCGGCAAAATGTGGTTCCGTTAGCTTGCAACCGCCTGCCGACGGGGGATATTCCGTGATCCCGTATTGTTCAGCCAGTTTCTGCTGCGGCTTCCGGCTCCGGCCATTCAAGTCCAATAGCCGGCTGCGGTCCACCCAGCCTAATCGTTCTGCCTCAGTTTCAGGGAGGAGTTTTGCGCTTAAGGGCCGCAAGAGCCGGTTCCCGTATCCGGATTCCTCCGAAACAATGTTCAGCGTCCGTTTTGTTTGCGACATGGGCCGCTGGTTAAGGACTTCGCCTGTCGCGATAAAGGTGAAGCCATCCCGGTCAATAATTTTCCCCGCATGCTTGATCATCGCGGCGTGGCAGTCGATACATGGGTTGATGCAGGATCCAAATCCATGCTTGGGATGTTCGATGATGGGAATCAGCTCATGGGTGAATGCTTCAACCATCAGGGGAATGCCGAGGAGTGCGGCGGCGGCTCTGGCTTTGTCAGCACTGAAGAAGGGGCTTTCGAAGCATAAGCCGGTGACCTCAATCCCCTGGGCTTTCAACACAGCCGCGGCCAGCATACTGTCCAAGCCGCCGGACATCATCACCAGCGCAGAGATCTTTTTTTCGGTTGTCATCGGACTCTAATAGAGAAAGAGCCCCCAGTTAAGCAACATTAATCCCAAGCCTAATCTCTACCTGTTTGGCGGTGATTCCTTGAAGGCTCAGGCGTTTTTGACGGCTGGTTTGACCGGCAAGGAGGGTGATCTGGCGTTGGGGAATACCGAGCGTTTCTGCAAGGAATTCGATCAGAGTCTCATTGGCCTTACCATCCACAGGTGGGGCTTGAAGGCGAATTTTTAGGGCGTCACCATGCAGGCCTTGAACCTGGGTTTTTGAGGCCCGCGGGGAGGCATGCACCTGAATAATGGCGCCCTCTTTGCTGTCTGTAATCCAACTCATGATTACATTGTGCCGAGGGAATCAGGCCATGGCAAACTCAATATCGGCCATATCGCCTGGCAACGTCATACATGGCTACGACGTTTTCGGTTGGTGAATTATCCTGGATGGAGTGCGTGGGGGCGAAGCAATAGCCGCCTCCCGGCATCATGATTTCGAGGGTTTTCCGGCAGTCCGCAATAACTTGATCCACAGTTCCGAATGAAAGCACACCTGCCGTGCTGATACAGCCGTGGAAGGCTAACCGACCTCCGAATGTTTTTTTCAAATACGCCGTAGACATGTTGGCGGCTTCAGGTTGAAGGGTGTCCACAACATTGATTCCCATCGCAATAAAATCCTCATACGCCCAACTACTGCATCCGCAGGTGTGAATCATGACCGGTAGGTTGTAGGATTTCGCGAGATCCACAAATTTCTGCTGCCTGGGTCGGATAACCCGGCGGAACATATCGAGGCTGATGATGGGCGCTATTTGCGTGCCAAGGTCTTCCCCCATCCACATGAAGTCGATGCCGCCTTTGGCGGCCTCAAGAGTCCTCCGGGTCACTTCCAATTGGATCGCGAGGCGACGTTCCAGAAAGGCCGCCAACGCCTCATCATCCATGGCCAGACGTACCAGTGTTTCTTCCATGCCGAAAAGGAATCCGGTCCCATTGATGATATCTGGTAAACCAGGGCCGCCCATGTAAACCGCATACTCCTGTTCTTTCCGGCAGGCAGCTTCGACATAACTATAGTCGTAGTCATCAGGCGAAGGCATGGGCCAGTTAATGATCGTATCGTCGATGGCATTCTGCAAAGGGAAGTCGCAGAAATCCCAGTATCCGCCACTGCCGTGCTCGATCCAGCGGGTTCTGATGCCCCATTCCTGGTCAACCTGCAGCCCGGCTATTTCTGCATGCAGACGAGGGCCTTTGTACCAGGCTCCGGTTCCGCGGAAATCAACACCCAGAGCCTGCCTCAACCCTTCATCATCCGTGGGGGTAAGTCCGAAATGGTTCTTTAGTCTCCGATCAATATCGGCGTTGGCGAAATAGTTGATCGGCACCCGGTCTGCTTCCCGGTTGGCAAAAGTTATCAGCACCCGTTCTTTGGATGTCATGGTTGCAGTCATTGTTAACTCCTATGTCTCCGGTTAAACCTGAAGTTGCTACATCAATAAGAATAAGGCTCTAACGATAATTCCAATGACCGTTAATTACCATGGTATATTTAGTTATATTTTGTATTATTCGGTCAAATATGGGCGTATTATCAATAAAAATTAGTTTGATCTAGGCGATTTCAGGTATGGATGAGTACAATCACAAATATGGTGTTCAGTCTGCATCTGAGGCAGTAATTACCTATGCCAATTACGCTTCTTTTACCAGAAATCAGACTATTTGTAACCGGGTTGTTGAGAGTAGGATGTCGCTTTGGTGTAAAGAGGGGTGTGGGACGGTCATGGTTAATGGAGCCCGCTTTGTCTTTCATTCGGGGGATTATCTCTTTTTGCCCTGGGGCCATCGTATTGAATATCAGGCCGACAATCAGAAGCCGTTTTTACTCGCCGGTATTCATATGATTCCGCAGCACGACCGGGACAAGCCGGTCGAATTCAGCGTAGCGCATTTTATTGAAAGTCCGTTGGCTAATTGTCCATGGCGACGCGATGCGGATCTGGCCCCCCTTCAAGATGTCGTCTCGTTCCGTCTCACGGAAGATTCCCCGTTGTGGCTGCTTTCAGAATATATCGTTCGGCTTTTCAGTACCCACGACTGGAATGAACATCGGATGCGCGAACTCGCTGGTAACCTGTTCAGTGAATTAGTCAGGACATACTTGCGCCAGCCGCGAACAGACAATTTGCGATCCGAAGCTGATTTCGCAGCCCTTACGGGATATCTCCATAAACATCTTGCCCTGCCTCTGACTGTGGCTGATCTGGCGAAATGCATTCATTGCAGCGAATCTACGGTGGGCAGACTGATCCGTTCGCACTCAGGAATGTCGGCCGTGCACTGGATTACCCAAACGCGGATGCATCGGGCGCGTGCTCTTCTTTCATCCACCCGGCTATCCGTTTCGGAGATAGGCGCCAGTGTGGGGATCCCCGATCCATTCTATTTTTCCAAGCTTTTTAAAAAATGGACAGGGGAATCGCCGCTTGCCTACCGGAAACACACGCCAATGTTGTAGGGCTTGCACGAGGCAAAGCGTAAAACGACATGGGACTATTGCAGGGCTTCGTCGCGATCCCGCTGTTCCTTTTCAGAAGCCTTTTTGATCTGTTCTTTGGCCCTTAGGCTGGCATCAACGTACGTTTTTCCGGTAAATCCCTCCACGGCGGTTTGAACCGTCCCTTTTTCGGGCAGGGATGCCGTTTTGGGCTCGTTTTTCCCGCATCCTGTCAGGACGAGTCCGCAGGCCGCTATCGCGATCAAAAAGAGCTTTAGTGCTTTCATACCTCAATAATTAACATAATTTTTTACAAATTATAGACTAAAACGTGAAAAGGCTTGAAACGTAAGCGACACCATCGTATTCTCTATTCGTTTTTTTGTTAACGAATAGGCGAACGGGTGGGGTGAATAAATTATCCCGCTTTAATTCTTGAAAGGAAAATGTGTGTCATGGCTGAATCTAAGAAAAACATGATCATGGTCGACGGTAATCAAGGGGTTGCGAATGTAGCCCATGCGACCAATGAGGTCGCCGCGATTTACCCGATTACCCCCTCTTCTGCGATGGGCGAGTGGGCTGACGAGTATAGTGCTGCTGGCCGTAAAAACATCTGGGGTACCATTCCTCAAATTGCGGAATTACAGTCTGAAGGCGGAGCGAGTGGTGCTGTTCATGGTGCGTTGACCACTGGTGCGTTGACGACCACCTTTACCGCTTCACAGGGCTTGCTCCTGATGATCCCGAACATGTACAAGATCGCCGGTGAGCTCACCAGCACCGTGTTCCATGTCACCGCCCGTTCACTGGCCTGTCAGGGGCTGTCCATCTTTGGTGATCACTCCGATGTGATGGCGGTACGCCAGACCGGGTTTGCCATGCTGGCCTCCGCCAGTGTGCAGGAAGCCCAGGATTTTGCGTTGATTGCCCAGGCCGCGACGCTCAACTCCCGTGTTCCGTTTGTTCATTTCTTCGATGGCTTCCGTACCTCACATGAAGTCCAGAAGATCGAGGCCCTCACCGAGGAAATCATGCATTCCATGGTGACCGATAAGATGGTTTTTGCGCACCGTGAACGAGCCTTGACGCCTGATCGGCCGAGGATTCGCGGTACCGCCCAGAACCCCGACGTCTATTTCCAGGGTCGTGAGACGGTTAACAAGTATTATGATGCCTGCCCCGGCATTGTTCAGAAGGCCATGGATGACTTCGCCAAGCTCACGGGTCGCCAATATCACTTGTTTGATTACGTGGGTGCTCCGGACGCGGAGCGCGTGATTGTGATTATGGGGTCAGGCGCCGAAACGGTGCATGAGACGGTCGAAGCGCTTGTGGCGCAAGGTGAGAAGGTGGGCGTACTCAAAGTCCGCTTGTATCGTCCCTGGGATATCAAGACCTTTGTGAAGACCCTCCCTGTCACCGCCCACTCCATTGCCGTGCTGGACCGCACCAAGGAGCCCGGTTCGATTGGTGAGCCGATGTATGAAGATGTCCGCACCGCGATTGGTGAGGCCCAGAGCGAAAAGCTCATGCAGAGCAAGTTCTATCCCCTGGTAGTCGGCGGTCGCTACGGTTTAGGTTCCAAGGAATTCACGCCGGCCATGGTGAAGGCGGTCTTTGATAACCTGAGCGGAGCCAAGAAGAATCACTTCACGATCGGTATCAACGACGACGTCACCCACACCAGCCTGCCTTTTGATCCGACATTCCAGTTGGAACATAAGGGGCGTATTGAGGCGATGTTCTACGGTTTGGGATCGGATGGCACCGTTGGCGCCAACAAGAACTCGATCAAGATCATCGGTGATGACACCGATTTCTCGGCCCAGGGCTATTTCGTGTACGACTCGAAGAAGGCTGGCACGATCACCGTCTCGCATCTGCGTTTCGGGCCTGGCATCATCCGGAGCCCGTACCTTTGCACGAAGGCGGACTTTGTGGCCTGTCATAACTTCTCCTTTGTTGAGAAGTACGACATGCTCTCCAATGCCAAGCAGGGTGCTACATTCCTGCTCGCAAGTCCCTACAGTGCGACAGAAGTCTGGAACCATCTGCCCGATGAACTGGCGCAGCAGGTTATTGATAAGAAGATCAAATTCTTCGTTATCGATGCCAACAAGCTGGCCGCTGAACTTGGGTTGGGGGCGCGTATCAATACGCTCATGCAGACCTGTTTCTTCGCGATTTCCAATGTGCTGCCTCAGGCGGAAGCCATTGATGGGCTGAAGAAGGCGATCAAGAAGAGCTACGGGCGCAAGGGCGAAGCCGTCGTGCAGTCCAACTACAAGGCTGTGGATGCCGCCGTGGCGTCACTCCAGGAGGTCAAGGTGCCTGCCAAGGTGGCCGGTAAGGTCAAAATGCCTGCGGTTGTGCCTGCCGATGCCCCCGAGTTTGTCAAAACCGTTACCGCGACCCTGATCATGCAGAAGGGCGATTCCCTGCCTGTCAGTCAGATGCCCGAAGATGGTACCTGGCCGACCGGGACGACCCAGTATGAGAAGCGTAACATCGCGGTTGAGATTCCCGAGTGGAATTCGGATCTCTGCATCCAGTGCGCCCAGTGTTCGCTGGTGTGTCCGCATGCGGCCATCCGCGTCAAAGCCTACGATCCCAAGAATTTGGAGAAGGCCCCCAAGACGTTCAAGTCCTGCGAAGCCAAGGGTAAGGAATTTGCCGGGTTGAAGTTCACCGTCCAGGTGGCTCCGGAAGATTGCACCGGTTGCGGCGCTTGCGTCTGGAACTGTCCGGGTCGCGAACGCGATAAGGTGACGAAGCAGGAGACGGGCAAGCGGGCCATTATGATGGTTCCCCAGCTTCCGCTGCGTGAGAACGAAGTTGATAACTTCAAGTTCTTCCTCAATTTGCCCGAGACCGATACCAAGCTTTACAAGAAGGACACCATCAAGGGCAGTCAGTTTGTGAAGCCCTTGTTTGAGTTCTCCGGGGCCTGTGCCGGCTGCGGCGAGACGCCTTATATCAAGTTGCTGACCCAGTTGGTTGGTGACCGGTTGTACATTGCCAACGCGACGGGTTGCACCTCAATTTATGGCGCCAATCTGCCTACCACGCCTTATACCAAGCGTGAAGACGGACGCGGGCCGACATGGGCCAACTCGCTGTTTGAAGACAATGCCGAGTTCGGCTTCGGGATGCGTTTGACCGTTGATAAGTTCAACGAATTCGCGCTCGAGTTAGTCGACAAGATCATCGGCGGTGCCTGTGGCGATGCCAAGATTGACAAGGATCTGTTGGCGGCGATCAAGGCGGCCGATCAGTCCAATCAGGCTGGCATCGAAGACCAGCGCGCCCGCGTGGTGGTGCTGAAGAAGCAGTTGGCGGCGTGTCCGTGCGATATCTGTGCGCAATTGGCGTCATTAGCTGATTACCTGGTCAAGAAGTCCGTCTGGGTCGTTGGCGGCGACGGTTGGGCCTACGATATCGGTTACGGTGGCTTGGATCATGTGCTGGCCTCCGGGAAGAATATCAAGGTGCTGGTGCTGGATACCGAAGTGTATTCAAACACCGGTGGTCAGGCGTCGAAGTCCACCCCGATGGGTGCAGTGGCCAAGTTCGCGGCGGGCGGCAAGCCCACCATGAAGAAGGACTTGGGTATGATCTCGATGACCTACGGGAACATCTATGTGGCGCAGGTCTCGCTGGGAGCCAATCCCGGTCAGTGCGTCAAGGCGTTCATGGAAGCCGAACAGTATGACGGTCCTGCGATCATCATTGCCTACTCGCACTGTATTGCGCACGGTATTGATATGACCTCAGGAATGCAGGGGCAGAAGGACGCCGTGAATTCGGCGCACTTCCCGCTCTACCGGCATAACCCCGAGTTGACGGAGCAGGGCAAGAATCCCCTGTCGCTGGACAGCAAGCCGCCGACCATGACGTTCAGTGAGCATGCCATGAAGGAGAATCGCTTCCGTGTGTTGAAGCAGATGAATCCTGATCAAGCGAAGGCTCTGATGACCATCGTCGACAAGAAGGTGTTGGCCAAGTACGACATGTTGACCAAACTGGCTGGAATGGAACCCTGCTCGGGTTCCATCGCGGCCCCGGCAGCCCCCAAGGCCTGAGTCAGTCAATAAGTGAGAAGCTGATGCAGGGAGTCCCGAGTAAAATCGGGACTCCCTTTTTTTGAAATGCGAAATCAACCCCAGTTCAGACCGCCCGCAGAGGCCGACAGCCTGATTCTCCAAGTGGATCAAGGGTGCCCGTACAATGGCTGTACCTTTTGCGGCATGTACAAACAGGTCCGCTATCAGCGCCGTTCCCTGGCGGAAATCCGGGAGATGATTGAAATAGAGGCGCGGCATGCCCCCTATACCAATCGGGTCTTTCTTGCTGATGGCGACGTGATGCGACGCTCTTTTTCGGATCTGGAAGCTATCCTGCGAGAACTTGCGGCCCATTTCCCGCATTTGGCTCGCGTCAACGTCTATGCCACTGGCAGTGGAATTATGGCCAAAACCAGTGACGAACTTCGAGCCCTCCGTGCCCTGAAGCTTCATACGCTTTATCTGGGGTTGGAAAGTGGTGACGAGGAGTCCCTGCGCCGCGTGAAGAAGGGTGAGACGGCTGAGATGATGGTAGGAGCTGGGCGTGTGGCCCAAGCCGCCGGAATGAAGATATCCGTGATGATATTGCTCGGTTTGGGCGGCGTCGAGCGGACGCGTCAGCATGCCTTCGAGACGGCGATGGCGCTTAACCGGATGCAGCCCCGCCTGCTTTCGGCGCTCCGCGTGGTACCAGTCCCTGGTACATGCCTTCACGACGATGTCGTGTCCGGCATTTTCAAGCCGTTAACGGAGTTGCAGGTAGTTCAAGAATTACGTCTTATTGTTCAGAACCTGGAGTTAACCAACACGATCTTCCGTGCCAATCACACCTCCAATCCCATCCCCTTGGAGGCCAGGTTCGGGCGCGATAAAAATCGTCTGCTCTCCGAACTCGACGCTCTGATCGCCTCCGGCGCACTGAATAATCGCACTCCAGGCCGCACGCCGCTATGGTTATAGGAAGCCGTTAGCGTTCTCTGGACCTTCATTGTGGCACTTCGCCCCTCATCATTTTACTCTGATCGTCCTACCGGTCGATTCTGGCGCGGCCCGTGAACGGGTGACGGTTCTTCTCCACGACGGCGTTGCCGGCTTTCTCTGTGCGCCCAGTATCTGGTCGATAGCCGCCCAAGTTGCTGTGTCCGGTAATTGCCATAGGGCAGGCGGCCGGCAAGACGATTCTGAAGGCACTGGGTGTGGAGGTGAGGGAGTTGCGAGTCCCGAGTCCCGAGTCCCGAGTCTAAAGTCGAAAGCCTCGTGACTCCACCATTGGCCAGCCCAACACCACCGCCTCCGCGTCCGGGCGTGGAACCGCCGCAACCAATTCCAGCCCCAGTTATTCAGGAGCCTGAACCGCCAGTGACGCCTATGAGATCAATACCTATGGCCTCACAAGTGAGTTTCGCGCCAGGGGGACTATTTTCAAGTTCCGGTAATGACGCCAGTCAGATGTCCTCCATGCAGCGTGGAGGAACGAGGCGCTCCGGCGGATTGCGGCCGGTCTTGTGCGTGAGATCAATCTGGGCCATGCAGGCTTTCAGCCATTCTGCCGCATCGTAGCCGATCAGTTGAACCTTGGTTTTCAAGGTGTAGGGCAGCGGGAAATTCCACATCGAGACCACGGTCAGGTCATCTGGCACCGCAACGCCAAGTTGTTCAAGCGTCTGGAGCACGGGCTTCAAGAGATGGTCATCCATGACCACCAAGGCGTTGGGTCGTTTGGCCCCGGCTGATAAAATGGACGGCAACGTGTGCCGGATCCAGTCAGGATAGTCCCAGTGCGCTGCCATGACCCAGGCGGGGTCCGTGCGCAGCCCGCTTTGCGTAAGGTCCGAAATGATGTGCTCCGGTGACAACATGGGCGTGGCTACGACAGCCGTCCGGATTCGTTCGCGCGCACAGAGCCACTTACCTGTTATCGTGAAGAAGTCTTCCCGTCTAAATGTTACCCTCGCCCCAATCCCGCCCGTTGAGGCAAAAGGAATGCTTACGTGCTTGAGAAGCGGGGTATTCAGTATCTCGCCTTCCGGAGAGTAGGCAAAGATCAGCCCGGCCAGTGCCTGATCCTCGACGTCACGCCGTAGCCGCGCCCAGCCGGGCGCGTGAGGAAAGGCGTCAAGGTAGATGCTGATACCGCCCATCCGCTGTGCGGCAAGGTATAAAGCCAACATGCGTTGTGTCCACTTCCATGAGTGAATCTCGGTTTCAGGGTGCCCGGCGAAGGCCAGCCCGTAGCGGTGGAGATGGGGTGCGTGCGGAGCCAGATAGCGGCCGGTCTTGGCCCGGGTAATCAGGAAGCCCTGCTCTGTCAGCAGGTCCATGGCCCGCTGGATCGTCACCCGGGTTGTTTTGAACCGTCGGCAGAGTTCATCATGAGACGGGACCCGCAGGTTCGCGTGCCAGACACCGGCCGACCATTCACGCCGCAGGGTCGCGGCCACGTGGCGGTAACTTGTCGGAGTTGATTCATTCGTTTTCATATCAATAACGTTGACACTATAATGCAGTTCACCTTATCCTACAACAATATCTTTGATTATGTAGTACAGTGAAGCTGGAAAGGGTGGCAAAGTGATGATCATAAGACTGTCTCAATATTTCAGGAAGCTGGCCGCTCTTACCGCCCGTGGGGCGGTCGCGTTTGCTTTAACGGTTGCGTCTTATGCGGAGGAGGGGGCTTTCTCGACGCCCCTGACGCCCGCCCGGCTAGATCCGGCCGCCACCGCAGAATGGGTTGATGGGCAAGTCAAGCCGCGGGTGGATTTTCTGGATGCGGGCAGCAAGCCACATTTCCCCAATCCCCTGGGCTGGGTTGTCGCGATGCCTTCGGCAAGAATGGGTTGGGGGCGGATCACGTTTGGGGCCGAAGGGGCGCCCGAACCGCGCCATTTGCGCATCGGCTTGAACGAGGCCGTTCCCATGGGAACGATCATCACCCGGGGAAAACTGACCGGTGTCAGCGTTCTCAAGTCCGCGGCCGCCTATCCGGGCGATCTTGGGGAGGAGAACCAATGGCTTCCGGCGAAACGGACCTTCGGCCAGGAGTTGAGCGTTTGGACGCTTCCCCCGCAGACGACATCCCGGGCTTTGCGCTTCACGTACGACTGCCCGGCGGACGAGCAAAAAAGGGCCGGTGGATTGAGTGGAGTCTACGTGATGGGCGGCGCGTATGAGAACCTGGCTGGCGGGGCGATGCCTTTCGCGGCCCGCAACCGGTCGGCTGCCACCCTGTTGAACGACGGCCTCGGTGGTGGCTATGGCGCGGCCAACGGTTGGGGTAGTGGAGACGATGGCCAGCGGCCTGTGATCTCATCGGAGAATCCCGAAACCGTGGGTCTTCCATGAGAAGGCTAAGTCAAGCGGTCCGTTCACGGACACCATATTTTCTTT
>JBAWZF010000055.1 GCA_037143175.1 bacterium | reverse complement strand
TGAGTATTTGAGCCAGAAACGCCAGATTAAAGGAAAATTAGATGCGTCTGCCCTGATAGAAAAGCAATTCTGTCTTATTGACACTGGGGGATGGGTGTTTCATCATGGCTGGTCAAATTGGAAGGAGTTATGCTGTGAGTTCTGAACGTGATCTTGAAATGCGATCTTCGGCTGTGACGCTTTCTGACATGGAAATCTTTGTCTTTCCCGAGCTGATGTATGCCCTGTTGCTGGCCAACTTGATGTCCCCCCGTATCTGGAAATGGCGCGAGGATCCTTGGTTTGCCGGCTTGGCCAAGATGAAACCCTATAGGCGGATCACCCGGCTCAAGCAATTCATCATGGATCATTATGCCTTCAATCTTGATCTGGATACTTGGGGATTGACCACGAAAGATTGTGAAATGGCCCGGTTTCGTCCTTTTTTGGAAGAAGATACGATTAAGCGGTCAAATGCTTTATTCGGATATGAGGGCGATAAATACTATTTTGACATCGATATCCGCACTCATTTCGGACTCAATAAGTATACGACCGATGCTATTCCGTTTTGGAAAACAGAAACAGTTGAGGCGATGGATGCGTTTTGTCATAAGGAAGGCTATTCGACTGGTGCCGGAGAATGCGTGTCCCTGGCGGCACTCTATGCCGCCGCCCTGTTCATCGTGGCGGGGATTCCGTTGAAGGACATTTATCTGCTGGCGACGCCATTGCACTCTCAGAATTATGTGGACTTGGATGAGGGGATTTTGACCAACAATCGGCGGTTAGTGACCAAAAAGATGTGGTGTAATGGAACCGCTCTTTCCGCCCAGGCTCGGCGCGCCCTTGAAAACGAAGAGGTTACGGTGGTGGCTCATGAAACTGGCTGGATTCATACGGTTTATCCCGACGCCACAATTGATCCTGCCGCCTATACCCGTTTTTCAGTTAAGCTCAATGCATTTCTTGATACTCCGTTGACGGATGAAGTGATGGGCAACTTTTTGCGGCATAAGCGCGACCTTCAGAAGTGTTTCCAACTGAGGAGTACAATTCACGGGGTTACTCACTATGTTCCTCTGGAGGTGGCGTTCCAGTTCGAGGACGATAGTTCGTTCCTGGTTACGGATACGACGCGTGAGGCACTTCTGGCTGATATTGATATGGATCAGTTTGTCACGGAGCGAATGTCGGGGCGTATTGTGTTGAATGACCTTGAGGACTATGTGCGCCGGGAAAAGCCAAACCTGAATCAGCTCGAGGATGTTACCCGCCTGAAGGCGCAATTTGCATGTACCTGTATGGATTCTGCGAGGGCGATGGAGCATTTGATCAGGTTTTGTCATGTGGAACCGCGGATTCCTCCGGCAACACAGCGCTCATTCAAGTCGGCTGGCGAACCGCTGGGCGTCACCAGAGAGATGACGCGTGAGGAAGTGATAAGGCGCCTGGAATCGCTTCGTGCGACCATTCCAGCGGCGGATCTGGCTTTTTATGCCTATCGGGATATCAATCGTACGGATTCGGCTCCGTTTCTTAAGGCGGCCATGGAGCGTAACCCGGTTTCTATCGAGGGGGCGAAGCCGATGACTGACGATGAGGTGTTGGCGGTCGTTCAGGCGATGCCTGGTGAGTCCATCTATGATGAGTCTGGAAGGCTTGCTCAACCGGACGAGGTTTGGAACTTTGGGCGGGGTGACGGGGTGGAAAAAGCGATCCTTTTGGCGGGAATTTATAAAGCGCGAAAACCTGATGCGACCATCAGTGTCGAAATGACACCTGATTGTGCCGTTTTAATAGTGGACTCTCGTCATACGGAATTTCCCTCCGCCAAAGGGATGAAGTCGCAGCGATGGGAATTATGAAGGAAAGGATTGCTTCTGACCGGCGAGATCATGTAAATTTAAGCTCTTTGCATAATTTACGGGGACGAAGTCTAATTATTAGAACATGAGGAAATTTATTCATATTTATAAAGGGGTCACAGCCCTGTTTTTGGTCATGGCTCTCTTTTCCGGTTGTCGGACGGCAGTTAAAGTATCGTCCGTTCATGATTTATCTTCTCCGAAACGACCAGTGAAAGAGCGGTCTCAGACGCTTGTCGCTAATGATTCAGCCCGTCTTCGGCCTGGTCTGGTCATCAATGTCAATGTGCTTGTTGCGGGTAAAACCGAGATTACCGCAACTGCAAAGCGGATATCGGATCAGGGAACCATCGCCATGCCGCTACTTGGTACAGTCCAAGTGCGTGATCAAAGTCTTGAAAATTTCAGTACCCAGTTGACGTCTGCTTACAAGGAGTTTTTTGTCAATCCTCAGGTAATCGTTGAATTCGTACGGGATGATAACAAAGAGGGGTTGTCTCCATGGGGCAATGTGACGGTTTTAGGCCGGGTCAAAAAACCGGGACGTATCAGCCTTCCCGCAACGCGCGACCTGACCTTGAGCGGAGCGATCCAGCAGGCTGGCGGCTATGACACAAGTGCCAAGGAAAATGCCATTCGCGTCACCCGTAAACGCCCTGATGGCAACGTCAAAACGTGGGAAATCGATTTGCGCTCGGTTGGGGCTGAAGGCCTGATTGAGAATGATATTTTACTTGAGCCTGATGATGTCGTGTTTATTCCTGAACTGATTTTTTAAGAAACCTGAAGTATAAGCAGAAGAAAGAGCAGAGTATGATGAAACGAACAGTAATTACCGCCATGATGTGCTTGGCCATAATTTCAATCGCAAACGCGGAACCCGGTAATGGGATCCATGCAGGACCTTGGACTTTCAGTCCCTATGCGAATCTCCGGGAGACCTATGATTCCAATGTCGATAAAACGCCGGTCAACAAGGTGGATGATTTTTTCCTCGACTCTGAAGCAGGCTTGAAAATGGGCTATTCAGCCTATGCAATCGACTTTTCGGGTTTGGGCTTCCTTGGAAATCGGAATTATAGCGACTTGACTGACAAGGACTTCTCGAGTGGCGGTGAAATCTTGAAATTCAAGCAGGGCACTCATGACACCTTTGTCATCGAGGCCGATCAAACTTTCCGTCGCGTGGAGGACAACGATCTCCATGGCTCTGAAGCCGCCGTCCTGGGTGTGTCGCCTGACTCCGTTTTGGACTCCAGTTCAACGAGCCGTCGCGATATCAATAACGTCGGAGTCTCTGTCGGGCGTAACCTGACTGACAAGATGGTTTTGGATGTTGGGTACCGGTTTGATGATGTCAATTATTCTGATCCGACTATTTATGATATTCAGAATCATATTGGGCAGGCCGAGGGGGCTTACCGGTTGACCGAAAAAACGGATAGTCTTGTAACCATGCAGGCCGGCATGCAGGATAACGGCGTCATTAGCGACCCCGCCAACTACTACATCGGTCGGGTAGGTCTTAAAACTCGGGGAACGGATAAAGTAATCTTCAAAGGCGGGGTTGGTGTCCAGCTCTATGAGCGTCCCATCGCAGACGATATCACCTCGTTTAGTTACGATCTTTCCGCCTCATGGGTTGCAACGGAGAAAATTACGCTTCAAGCGGGTGGCCGTAACGGAACCGTCCTTTCCTCTCTCTATACGGATAACGGCAGTGAATATAACACCGTTTGGGCTGGAGCTTCTTACCGGGTCATTCCGACAATTATTCTGTCCGCTAACGCCTCTTATCGTCAGGATGATTATCTTGACCCCGTGGCGGTGCAGGGTGGAACAAAAGATCGAACGGATAAGGGAAGTGGTCTTGGAGCCCGCGTCGATTATTTGACGCCCGCGAAGTTCTTGAGGCTCTACACCGAGGCGCAGTACCAAAACGTGGAGTCTACGATCTCACCTACTTATGACGAAACCCGCATTATGCTGGGCATGAAACTCCAGTACTAAATTTAATTTTGCAGAAATTGTAAGAAACAATAAAAAGGACAACTCAATGAAAAAGACACTATTAGGGATCGTTGGAGTGATGATGATTACGGCGATGTCGGCATTTGCCGCCTTTACGCCTCCCACCGCAGCGCAACTGACGGCGGCCGCGAATAATCCCGCTGCAATTGCGGCCCTATTGGAAGGTGCCTCACCTGAGCAGGCTGCCCAGGTCATTAAGGCGGTCGTTGTTCAAATTGCGTCAATGGGCCTGAGTGCTCCGGCACAAGCTGCCAGTATCGGCAGTGTGATCGCGGCCGCCTTTTCGGCTGCACCGGCGGGATCAGCGCCCATGTTAGCCGCAAGTCTGGGAACGGCCTGCGGTGCCTCCCTGGCTGTTAGCGGGAATCCGGCAGTGGTTTCGAGCATTCAGGGTGCAATCGCAACGGCGGGCGGAAGTGGCGGAGCAGCCATGGCGCAAACTTTTGGAACAGCATACTCTGAGGCCAAAGCTGCCAGTCAGGCGAGCAATAATGATGTTTTGGGCAGTGCTCCGCCATTGGCAACGGGTTATACTGGACAGCAGAACCCTATTTGAGGATGACTGAGAAACTCCTCGTATCCGGGTTGGTGCTGATCCTGTCATATCTGACCTGGGTTTGGGGAGGTCTGAGGGTGGCGTGGTTACCACCCTCCGTTTGGGCTTCCTTTGTTCTTCTAATTATCCTGTTGGTAACACGATCACGCCCCTTGTGGCGTGATCTTTTCTTTTATTTCGGGCTCCTGTTTTCGGGCTATCTTACAATCCAATGGTGGAATGCGGGGCGGGTTCTTTTCTTTGATGTCGGGCTTAACGAATGGCGCTATTCGCCGCCCCGTCACCCTGATTGGCCTTCAGCGTTCTCCCGGCCCGAAGCCGCTCAGATGTTGTCCTGGTTTTTCCCCGCCTGGATACTGGGGCTCGTGATTCGCTCACCTGCTGTCAGCAGGGGCACAATAATAGGCCTGTTACGGGGCTTGGTATATAGTGCCGGTTTGCTGGCATTATTCGGGGTGGTTCAATTCCTCACACGCACTCGTCTTCAGTATTGGCTGGCGCCAACGGGTGATGGTTTTTTTGCCTCATTCGGTTACACCAACCATGCCGCGGCCTATTTTGTGCTGATGGGCGCCATTGCAGCCGGATTGTTATATCGCGAGATTTTCCGCTCAGATGCATTCAATGCGGGAGGCGCACTCCGTGCGGCGACCGTGCACCCTGGGCGCTATAGTGATGCGATCGCCGCACGGAGTGCGCCTCCCACATTAAGAGGCCTGCAAGCGCCTGCCTTGGCTGCCTCCCTGTTGCTCTGTCTCATTGGCGCCAATCTTTCCCTGAGCCGGGCCGGGGTGATTCTGGCCTGGGCGCTGGCGGGCTTTATCGCCGTGTATGGCCTCATGCGGGGCTGGAAAAAGTTGCACAGGGCGGGGCGCGTCAATCTGGCAGCCGCCACGATCGCCATCTTGTTTGTTTTCTATTTTGCCGTGGCAGGCTTTGGCAGCAAGGACATCGCCAAAGAGTTCGCCGTCAAAAAACCGGTACATCATTTGCTATTTCCTGTTTTGGATGATGTAAATTTGGCACTCGGGGGGCGGTGGGAACAGGATGTGGCGGCCTGGCACATGTGGCAGGATCACAAACTCCTCGGCATCGGCGGCTGGGGGTACCGCTACCTGTTGGCCTTCTACATCCCAAAAGAGGACTGGAAGGCGTTGGTGCAAAACGCAGGAAGAGCCAATGTGCATTGCGACATTCTCCAATATCTTACTGAATTCGGAATCGTCGGCTTTGGACTTATGTTAGCAGCAGTGACAGCACTGATTCTTTCCCCTCTCCATTCAGGGGAGAGGGCTAGGGTGAGGGTGTCTGTAACTCGCCGCGACCCTCTTTTGATCATGGGTGTCATAGGCCTTTCTCTCGTAGTTGTTTTCAGCCTCATAGACCTGCCCTTCCGCTGTCCAGCCATTCTCTGCACTTGGGTGGTGATTCTCGCCGCCCTGCCAAAAGTTACAGAAACCAAGGTTTACAAAGTAACCATTAATCGTTAACCATTAACCCATAACAAATAACCATTAACCCCCCTTATGAACATACAACCACAACCAAATCCTGTCGATCCCGAACGCCACTCATATTATGGCGGTACCCCGCCTTACGGGGCGCCGTACGGCACCCCCTATTACGGTGGAGCTCAGCCCGAATCCTCTGGTCTTTTGGGTTCCCTTGACCCCTTCCGCATGCTCCGTGTGATGCGTAAGAAATGGCTGACGGTATTGCTTGTCCTCGTTTTTGCCGGGATCGCGGCCACCTATTATCTCATGACCACGTCCAGGGTGTATCAGGCCATCAGCTTGGTTGAACTCAGTGTCAGGCGTCCCCGGATCATGACTCAGCAGGCCGCTGTGATCGAGGATCAGGGCGCAAGTTCACAGTCAGAAGAGATTTTCAATACCCGCCTTGAGAAATTCAAGGGGCGGGTAATGCGGGAGGCTGCCATTGCTCGCTACCGAAAGCAACATCCGGACTGCAAACTTGAGGATGCGGCATTCAACAGCCTGTTTGCCAATAACCTGAGCCTCACACTCCTTCGTCGTACCCGTTTGGTCAAAATCGAGTTTAATCATACGGATCCCCAGTTCGCTGCTGATTTCTGCACTGCTTTTGCGGAGGCGGCAGAAGCCAGCGTTTATGACGAAAACCGGATTGCCTCGGATGCCGCCGTAACTTGGTTGGAAGCACAATGTGTGTCCCAGAGGGGAGAAGTTGAGAAGGCTGATGCGAGCCTGCTGAAATATCGGCAGGAAAACAAAATTGACGTTCTCGAAAGCCAGCGGAAAACGGTGGACAACGCACTGATGGATTTCAACAGCGTATTGGTGGGTTTGGAGAGTCAGGAGGCAAAAGAACGCGACCTGCTCAATACGATTACGGCTGTTGAGCTTAAACCCGAAAATGCTGGAAAACTTCCCACCTCCATACCTCGTGGTGATGAGATTAAGCTGGCGATGGATAAGTGGTCGACGGCATTGGCCGACAGGGATGCCCTGCTGTCTAAATACACTGCCAAACATCCGGAGGTTCTTGCCAAAGATGGAGTGGTAGCCCTTTACAGAAATCAAGCGCTTGATTCCCTTAATCGAGCCAAGGCCACGTCCGCCTCTAATTTGGAGTTGTTTCGAAAACAGGCTGAAAGTCTCCGCCAGAAGAAGGCTGACCAGGCTAAGCTTGCATCTGATCTTGAGCTCCAGATCGTTGAGCGCCGAACCCATTTGACCGCATTGGAACGTACACGAGATGCCAGTGACACGGCCTATCGTGGGATTCTGGGCCGTATTCAGGAAGCACGTATGGCGGCCGATGAAAATACCGCAACGGTCAAGATCGTGGAGCGACCCTCAGTCCCTGAAAAACCCATCAAACCCAAACCTCTTCGTATTATTGCCATTGCCATCCTCCTAGGGCTCATGGGCGGCATCACTCTGGCTTTGATTACCGACACGATGGAAGACCACGTTACTGGCCCCCATGATCTTGAAGCTGAAATTGGCGTTAAGGTGCTAGCCATGGTCCCTCACGTTAAAGCCGGCAAACGAAGTGATATTGCTACGGCATCGATGAATCAGCGGTTCAGTCAGATTACCGAAGCCTTTGCAGGCTTGCGCTCCATGCTCGATTCATCTCAATATAAAGAGCGCTCAAAAGTCATTCTGGTGGCCAGTTCCATTCCGGCGGAAGGAAAGACAATTACGTCTTGTAACTTGGCGATTGCCTGCGCGAAAAATGGGCAGCGTGTGCTCCTCATTGACTTTGATCTGAGGCGACCAAGGTTGGTCGGAATCTTCTCCATGCCGCCAGAAGGACGGGGTTTATTGGACTATCTATCTGACGCGGGGGGTGATACTTCCCCTGCCAAATTGGCCTATGCCACAGAGTGCGCCAATCTGACTGTCATCGCTAGCCGTCCGGTTAAGGGGGCTAGTCCCGCCGAATTAGTGGGAAGTAAAAAAGTCACCGAGCTTCTGTCCTGGGCGCGCGAAAACTATGACCGGGTAATCATCGATGCGCCACCGCTTGGCTTGGTCAGTGATGCCCTGGTATTGGGCGGTCTGTCTGATTGTGTGCTCGTTATGGCGCGACCGGAGACAAGCAGGAAGCGGGCGACATTCCACACCATTCATCGTTTTCGCGAAGCAGGAGTCCGCATGATCGCTGCCGTTATCAACGATATTGATTTCGCTCAGGGGTCTTCTTATTACACCCCGTATTATCACTCATACAGTCATTATCAGCCCTATCCGCCAGAAGAAGTTAAACATGAGGGATGAGCTTATGAAAAAGACAACAAGCACAAAATCTTCGGACCGGGAGGCCGAATCGTTTGCCTTGCTAAGGCACGCGATCGTGGCTCCGCTTGAGGCTTCGCCAGTCCAGCCGTGCCGTTGCGTTCTTGAGGATCAGATCATCTGGGGCCGGTCACCCGTGCGACTTGATTTGGCGGGGGGATGGACTGATACCCCTCCATATTGCATCGATCATGGTGGGCAAGTTGTCAATCTAGCGGCCGACCTCAATGGGCAACCCCCCATTCAGGTCTTTGCTCGGCTTATCGAAAGCCATGAATTGGTCATGCGCTCGATTGATCTCGGTGTGGGAGAGCGTCTGACAAGTTACGACGACGTTGCCGACTTCATGAAGCTCGGTAGTGGGTTTTCGATTGCCCGTGCCGCCTTTGCGCTGGCTGGTTTTCATCCTCGATTTAATGGTGGCGTCTATGCAACGTTGGCGGATCAACTGCGCGCCATGGGTGGCGGCATCGAGATCAGCCTGTTGGCCGCCGTTCCTAAAGGATCCGGACTGGGGACAAGCAGTGTTCTCGCCTCAACTTTGCTCAGCACGCTCTCGGACTTCTGTGGACTCGGGTGGAGTCATGAAAACGTATTTCGTCGAACCTTGGCGCTGGAGCAACTGCTCACCAGTGGTGGTGGGTGGCAGGATCAAATTGGGGGGCTCGAGCATGGGATCAAGCTGATTACGACGGCCCCCGGCTTGGAGCAAAACCCGGTCGTAAGATGGCTCCCTGAGCGCCTGTTTTCAGGTGACTATGCCAACGGCTTGATCATGCTCTATTACACCGGCATAACCCGTGTGGCGCATAATATCCTTGGTGAGATTGTGCGAAATGTATTCAGCGGGAAAGTTGACACCTTGGAGTGTTTGGATCAGATCAGTCGCAATGCTGCTACCGTGCAAGATGCGATCCAGCGTCAGGATTGGTCCGCATTCACCCAGGGCATTGGTCGCAGTTGGGAATTGAACCAGCGGCTTGATCCGGGCACTAATCCGCCAGCGATTCAGGCGCTACTGAGCAATATTCAAGAGCAACTGGCCGCCGTGAAATTGCTTGGTGCTGGTGGTGGCGGCTATCTTCTGATGCTGGCTAAAGATATGGATGCCGCGCGCACCATTCGCCGGAAGTTAAGCGATTCGCCTCCAAACAGTCGGGCCCGGTTCGTCAACTTCAGTCTCTCTCAGACAGGGTTGCAGATTACGCGAAGTTGATGGGGGATATAATAATCATGGAAACTCAGGACATTCGATGGGAACAACGTTTAGCCAACTATTCATCAGCGCTGGCGCAATTGGCAAAAGCGGTGTCTTTGGCGGGGCAACGGCCGCTATCGGATCTTGAGCAGCAGGGGCTCATTCAGGCATTTGAATTCACCCATGAACTTGCTTGGAATGTGATGAAAGACTACTTTGCGCATCAGGGGAATCCGTCGATCACGGGTTCGCGCGATGCGGTTCGCGAATCCCTCAACAAGGGCCTCATCACGGGTGGTGAGGGGTGGATGGAAATGATCAAAAGCCGAAATCAGAGCTCACATACTTACAATCAGAAGGTGGCTGAAGAAATCGTCGGCAAGATTGTTGCTCAGTATCATTCCCTGTTTCAGGACTTCCTGAAGCGAATGCAGGGGCTGATGGCGTCATGACTAATACGGGCTTGCCTGCGAGCGCAGTCGCGAAGATTTGCGGGGTATTTCAGGATTATCCCCTGATCAATAGGGTTATTCTTTACGGTTCACGTGCCATGGGCACTTTCCGTCCTGGTTCGGATATTGATCTCTGCATTGAGGGGGAAGCGCTCGGGCTCACAGAGATGCTGGCCATTGAAACCAGGATTGATGATCTGCTTCTTCCTTGGAAAGTAGATCTTTCCTTATTGCAAACGATTGACAATGAGGCTCTGAAAGATCATATCCGGCGGGTAGGCGTGAATTTTTACCAGGCCAAAAGCGGTGAGGCCTAAGGTAGCAGGGGCAGGGACCGTTTGGGCGAGGCTTGCCGAGCCGTGCCCATAAAGGGTGCCTGTTGGGTCATAAAGACGGGTTCGTTCGCATAATATTCTAATTTCCTCGGCGCTATACATGAGCCCGGCTCACGCGAGGTTCGCCCTCCAGAGAAAATGACGGTGGTGCTTGATTTGAGAGATGAGCTAACGCCAGAAACTTTAATTCGTGTGAAAAAAGTCCTCTTTATATTTGGAACCCGTCCTGAAGCCATCAAAATGGCCCCAGTTATCAAGGAGCTTCAAAAGCACCCGGAGCAGTTTGCTGTGAGCGTCTGCGTTACCGCGCAGCACCGTCAGATGCTTGATCAGGTGCTGGAACTTTTCGAGATCGTTCCTGACTTTGATCTCGATATCATGAAGCCGGGACAGAGCCTGACGGATGTCACCTGTAACGTGTTGCAGGGACTAGCTCCGGTACTGGAAAAGCTTAAACCAGATCTCGTGCTGGTACATGGTGACACCACGACCACCATGGCTGCCAGCCTGGCTGCTTATTACCAGAAGATCGCGGTGGGGCACATCGAAGCAGGGTTGCGCACCGGTAACATCTATTCCCCCTGGCCCGAAGAGATGAATCGCCGGCTGACCGGGGCGATCACCCGCTATCATTTTGCGCCTACTGAGCAGTCGAGACAAAACCTTCTGGCGGAAGGCATTGCTGATGAGACCATTACCGTCACTGGCAACACGGTGATTGATGCCTTGCTGATGGTTCGGGCGAAAATGTCCGTGGGTAATATGGGCGCGAGAATCGCTCAGGATTTAGTTTTAAAGTACCCCAGTCTAACCTCAATATTATTGAGCACTTCTGCCAAACGACTGATACTCGTCACTGGGCATCGGCGCGAGAACTTTGGTGAAGGGTTTGAGAACATCTGTTATGCCCTCAAGGAGATTGCCGCGGCGCATCCTGATGTTGAGGTGATATATCCCGTCCACCTGAATCCCAATGTCCAGGAACCTGTCAGGCGGATCCTCGGTGCTGCTTCTCTTAATTCCGCGCTCTCCGCTCCGCACTCCCCGCTTCCCAACGTTCACCTGATCGAGCCGCTGGACTATCTTCCCTTTGTCTGGCTCATGAATCGAGCCTATTTGATTATTACCGATTCGGGGGGAGTTCAAGAAGAGGCCCCCTCACTTGGGAAGCCAGTTTTGGTGATGCGCAGCACAACCGAGCGGCCAGAGGCGGTGACAGCGGGAACGGTGATTCTGGTGGGTACGGATCGCGAAAAGATAGTTGCCTCGGCGCACCGGTTGCTCGTGGACAAAGCAGCTTACGAGACAATGACTCGTGCCCACAATCCTTATGGGGACGGGAAGGCCGCCGAGCGAATCGCGGCTCAATTAATATCACTGTAGCTCAAGTTTTTTCCATAAGTACTTCAAAGAAGATAAGCCAATTGTGAAAAGTGAAGACCCCTGCGTCCTCCTATGGTCAAGAATGATCCAGTAGCGATGGAGGCATTGGTCAGGCGAATGATCTACAACCAGGCCGATATGATGCCGTTTGTGTTTCGGACATTGGAAGCCCGCCAAAAGAGGTTTGTATATGGATAAAGATGTATTGATGAACAAGCTTGAAAGCCTCCGGCGGTGTGTGCAGCGGGTGCAGGATAAGGCTCCGGCTTCATCTGACCTGTTAAAAGGCGATTACGACCTGCAGGACATCATTTGAAGAAATCCTTTGTCATACACATCGCAGTGGCTTATTATGTGTATGAAGGAGTAGATAGATATGACAAGAACTAACATAGTGCTGGATGAAGCTCTCGTCCAGAAGTGCCAGAAGTTAACGGGGATTCCCACTCAACGGTCCGTGATTGATTACGCCTTACGGGAGTTGCTGCGGCATGGCCGACAGAAAAAGGTGTTGGACTTGAAGGGTGCTGTTGCCTGGGATGGTGACCTGCCCTCGTGGCGGGCGGGACGGGGCACCTGATGACCCTAGTTGATACAACAGTCTGGATTGATTTCTTCAAGGGTCATGACACGCCTCACGTGCGGCATCTTGAAAGTTTGATTGGCGCGGATGAGGATATTTGCATCTGCGGCGTAATCCTGACTGAAGTGCTTCAAGGTGTCCGGGAGGATAAGGATTACGACGCTGTTTCGACCCGGTTTGACGCCTTCCTCTATTTGCCAATGTCGCAGAAAACATTCAGGAAGTCGGCGGAAATGTACCGGTTACTCCGGAAAAAAGGGGTCACCATAAGAAACTCCGTTGATTGCATGATCGCTGCTGTGGCGATTGAGCACGACATACCCCTTCTGCACAATGACAGGGATTTCTTTCCTATGGCAAAACATTGTGGCCTGAAAGTGATCGATACAGATAACCCGCCAACAAGCAAATCCAGCTTACGGGGTAAATAGAATCAATTCCGTGTGCCATGGAGTGCCAATATGTGCCACAAATAACTAGGAAGAGATTCAAACATCGATAGACAGGATACACAGGATAAAGAGGGTGACGCGTTTCCCCCTAAAACTATCCTGTAAATCATGTCTATCCATGTTAACCCTCTCTTCCGTTTCCAAAATTGATTCAACGTTCGAAGTTGAATGTTGACTGTTCAATGTTCGCACAATGTTACTTGTTACGATGTGATCCTGATCCCCGCTGCTTCCCCTCTTTTCGTGGGAGGGGCGCTATGCGCCGCGACTCTGCTCCCTGGCCTCTCGGAAGCCCCTATCGCGGCGCATAGCGCCCCTCCCACGGGAAAGCCGGCCAATCGCAGTGGACGAGAAGAAGTGAGTGGCTGAAAAGAAGATAAGCCAATTGTAAAAAGTGAAGACGTGAACTCGCGCCTTCGCCCCGAGTTCACCCCGACTTAATTGACAAAAAACCGATACGCGAATACGATAATCATCATGAAAACGACGATAACATTTGATCAGATCGTGGGTTTGGCCGATGGGCTATCATTACCTCAAAAAGAGTCCTTGGTTGAAATTCTTACAAAGCGTTTGATCGAACAACGGCGGAAAGTCTTAAGATGCGATATTCTGTCCGCAAATCGAGAATTTAAAGCAAAAAAATGCCATGTTGCCACCCCGGCTGAACTCATGAAGGAGATCATGAGGTGAGTTGGGCGCTGATCCGTAGTTCAGCCTTTGTGCGGGCGGCTCGCAAGCACATTCGCCGCCACCCGGAGTATGCCTCGGATTTATTTGAAGTATTTACGCAACTGGCCGAGGATCCGTTTCACCCTTCTTTGAGGTCTCACAAGTTGACAGGAACTTTAGTAGGCTCATGGGCATGCAGTGCCGGGTACGACCTACGTGTTGTTTTCAAGATCGTTAAGCAGGCGGGCAAGTCGGCAATACTTCTCGAAGCATTGGGAACCCATGACGAAGTATACTAAAACTGATGCAACGTTCGAAGTTGAATGTTGACTGTTCGATGTTCGCACAATGTTACTTGTTACGATGTGATCCTGATCCCCTCCTTGAATATGGATGAGACCGTTTGACCGCACTCGCAGAGAACGAGTCCAGGTTTACACATGCCTGCAGGTTGTGATACTATCTGTTCCGTAGGAAAAGGAGGCCGTTATGACAACGCTTGAGTTGGAAAGCGTCTTAAGGATGCCCGTTGAACGCAGAATTTTATGGATTGAAGATGTTTGGGATTCAATACAGCAACAGCCAGACAGCCTTCAGGTTCCGGACAGTCACAAGAGGGAATTGGATCGGCGGTTTCAGAAATATGCAGATGATCCATCCGCATTTTTGTCAGAGCAAGAGCTTAAAAAAGCTGTGAATGCGCGGAGATAAGTCATGCGAGTTGCTTATGCTCGGGAAGTCGCTGACGATTTGGCGGGTGCCCGCACTTGGTATGAGAGCCGTGCCCCGGGACTGGGAGAAGACTTTCTTCGGATGGCTTACGCCACAATCAGTGAACTTGGCGAATTTCCTTATTCGAACGGAACGGTATACAATAGTTTCCGGCGGGCCTTGTTAAGGCGGTTTCCTTACAGTGTATATTATTTTGTTTCACATGATGTGATCACCGTATACGGCGTATTCCATTCTTCAAAAGATCCTCAGGTGATCAGGCAGTTGCTTGACACAAGATAACAGCCCCTCCCCTAAAACCATCCTGTAAATCATGTATATCCATGTTAACCCTCTTCTCCGTTTGTAAAACTGATTCAACGTTCAACGTTCAAGGTTGAATGTTGACTGTTCGATGTTCAATTTATCATGTTCGCACAATGTTACCTGCGCCCATCCTAATAATCCCTTGTCGTCTGATATTCGCAAGATTAGAATAAACCCATGAGAGTATCTGGAAAAAATGTAGCCACATTCAAAAACGCTATTCGGGGAGCCTTTCCAGGACAGCCTAAGGTGTTTTTGTTTGGATCCCGTGTTGATGATAACAAACGGGGTGGTGATATTGATCTGATGGTGGTGAGCGCTCTGCGTCGGGATGAACTGGAGATCGCTAAAATTAAAGCGATTACGAAGATACAAATGACCCTGGGTGAGCAAAAGATTGACTTGATTGTCACTAATGACCCAGCACGAGATTCACGCAAAGTCGTCCAAGAGGCGTTGAAGCATGGGGTTGAACTATGAGTGATATTTTGCGTCTCAAGATTGAAGCAGCTCTACTAGAAGGCGACGCCCATCTTCAGCGCCTTGATTCAGGTACTGGGAAATTAGCGGGCGTTTTCCCGCTTACGCCCGAAACGCTTGCCTCTCTGGCGGATGAAAATGTATCACTTTTAGATCAGTTCATTTATCGGTTCACCAAATTGCAAGACGCGATGGGGACTCGATTATTTCCCGCTTTAACAAGCATGATTACAGGGAGCGACGACCCTCGCCCGTTTATCGACATCTTGAATCAATTGGAGAAAGCCGGGCTCATCTCTTCTGTGGAAACGTGGCAAACTCTGCGTGTTCTACGGAACAATCTTGCTCACGATTACCCTGACAGCAAGGAGCAGTGTGTCGCCACACTGAACTTGATTTTTTCACAGTGGCGCGAATTGGAGGCTATGTTCAACACCGCCAAAACCTATTATCAAGAAAAGCTTCTTCCGTTGATCCCGTGATTTACTAATGTTCCAACGCAGTCAGGACGCGATTCAAACATCGATAGACAGGATACACAGGATAAAGAGGTTAGGGTATTTCCCCTTAAAACTATCCTGAACATCGTGGATATCCATGTTAACCCTTTCTTCTGATTCTAAAATGTTCGAAGTTCGGCAAGAAATCAAAGAAGCAAAACATAATTGACGTAACTACGAATAGTAGTTACATTGCTAGCCATGAAATTCGAGTGGGATGAGGAGAAGAACCAGGAGAATATTCGACATCACCGGATCGATTTTGCGGATGTACCTCCGGTCTTCGACGGACCCATGGTTGTCGCATTGGACACTCGAAAGAATTATGGTGAAGATAGGTTGATCGGAATCGGGCTTCTCATCAACTCAGTGGTTGTGGTTGTATTTGTCGAAAGGATCGGCGACACAGTCAGGATTATCTCAGCTCGAAAGGCGGAACGACATGAACGCGATAAATTCAAAAAAGAAATCCGGCACTGATTGGCAGTTCTTGACGGCTGAATCGGACGAGGGTATCGACTATTCCGATATCCCTAAACTCGGCGCGGAATTCTGGAAGAAAGCGGAATTGCGTTTGCCTCAAAAAAAAGAAAGTTTGACGCTGCGCCTTGATCACGATGTGGTGGCTTGGTTCAGGAGCGCCGGACGTGGTTATCAGACAAAGATGAATGCTGTACTCCGCTCGTACATGAGGTCGGCAAAACACGCCTGATCAATGCCGAGCCAGCCACTTCTGGATATCGGCTTCGCCTCAGCCAGAGCAGCGCGTTGAATGTTACATGTTCACGCGATGTTACTTGTTACGATGTGACCCTGCGCCCTCCTGCTTTATAGCCACCTTCTGTGAGACGTCGAACTTGTAGGAGTGGTGCCCATTTGGTAGAATTTCAGCACAAGCAGTAAATGAATACGACTTTAGTGCTAGATATGATGCTTAACACGAGGAGTGACGCCATGGAAGGATTACGAGAAATTCAGACAGCAGACAATGAGCGGGTTTTCGTCATTGTTCCAAAGAGTTTCCTGCACCGGAAGTTAGAGATCATTGTAATGCCGGTGGATGATATCTCGACGCAGGCTTGGCCGGTGGGGTTCATTGAGCAAACTGCTGGATGTTTCGCCAGCGAGCCGTTGGTTCGTGGAGATCAGGGCGCTTATGAAATCCGGGAAGAGTTGGCATGATCTATCTTTTTGACACCAACGCCTGCATCTCGTACCTCAATCGTGTTGACTCTGCAATCCAGATGCGTATGAGGCGGTTGAGTCCTGAGAGAATATCATTATGTTCGGTTGTCGAAGCGGAATTGCATTTTGGAGTCATGAAAAGTGCGAGACCGGCTGAGAATCTGGCCAAGCTGGATGTGTTCTTGAGCGCATTTAATTCGTTTCCATTTGATAGCCAGGCCGCCCGGAAATATGGCGAAATCCGGGCGGAGCTTAGCCGGGTTGGCACACCCATCGGCCCGAATGACCTCATGATTGCCGCCATCGCACTTGTTCATGGATCGACACTTGTCACGCATAATACCCGTGAATTCTCCCGCATCAAAGATTTGGAACTTGAAGACTGGGAAGCCTGACGATCTCACAAATTGTCGAATGTGGAGACGTGACCCCGTTCCTATATTAAAAATATCACTTGTTACACTGTGATCCGCCGTTGAGGAGCCAGGAAGCGATTCAAACATCGATAGACAGGATACACAGGATAAAGAGGTTAGCGCATTCCCCCTAAACCTATCCTGTAAATCATGTATATCCATGTTAACCCTCTTCTCCGTTTGTAAAATTGATTCAACGTTCGAAGTTGAATGTTGACTGTTCGAAGTTCAATTTATCATGTTCGCACAATGTTACTTGTTACGATGTGACCCCTCGCCATCGCGGATGAATAGGCAATTCCCCACGAGCCTAGTGGGGAATTGCCCGTTCTAACACCCGTGAATTCTCCCGCATTAAAGATTTGAAACTTGAAGACTGGGAAGCCTGACGATCTCACAAATTGTCGAATGTGGAGACGTGATAATCATCCAAATCAATTGACAAAAAAGGCGAAGTCTCGGTTAACTGAAGA